>PBWC01000010.1 GCA_002729095.1 Methanobacteriota archaeon | reverse complement strand
TCGTCACGGGTGTTGCATGGTACCACTACACGTACATGCGAGACCACTGGGTCTCCGAGAGCACCTCGCCTCTTGTCCTTCGATACGTGGACTGGTTGATCACCGTCCCACTGCAGGTTGCTGAGTTCTACCTCATCCTCGCTGCTGTAGGTGTCGCTACTGCAATGCTATTCTGGCGCCTATTTGGTGCTTCGTTGGTCATGCTTATCGCAGGATTCCTCGGAGAAGCTGGACACGCTCCAGAGATGCCAATGCTAGCTATTGGTGTCGCTGCTTGGGCATACATCATCTACGAAGTTTGGGCTGGAGAAGCGAAGAAAAGCGCTGACACCACCTCTGAAGGTACCCAATTTGCGTTCAAGGCAATGGCCCTCATCCTCACCGTAGGATGGGCCATCTACCCGATCGGTTACTTCCTAGGAACTGGTGATGACCCTAACAATGATGCTCTGAACATCTTGTACAACATCGCTGACGTTGTTAACAAGACTGCCTTCGGTCTAATGGTCTGGTACGCCGCAACAATGGATACCAAGGCCTCTGCATCAGCTGAAGAGTGATTCACGTATACTCTTGATAATTGACTCCGCATTCGCCCTTGGTAGAAGTTTCAACCACAGGGCGGATGCTGGAATCCATATCATAGTGTAAACTACTGTGACAAAAGCAGAGATCTCTAGGCTCCAGTCATACTTTGATTCGAAATCATACATGAGTGTAAGAGGAATAAAATGAACGATATATATCGTCAGAGATATTCTTCCTAAGCTTGTAAGTATGGTCAATTCAAATCTCTTTATGGCAATCCAAAGAAGCATTACTCCAGTTAACCCCGCTACTATAAATGGTGGGTTAGCGGGAAAAAATGTTAGATAAGCCTCCGAACTTGGATGGGCCCAGAGATCTCCATTGTACTGGGCAATTAGGAATGTAGTTAAACAAAACAGCAATCCTAAAACTATGGTCGCAATTCCGCTTTTTGTTAAAGTGAGATTGTTAGTCTCATCATACTTTGATGATATTAATGCTCCAAAAAGCGAGAAGATGAACCATGGAAATAATGGATATGTTCCTTCAAAAAAAAGATTAGAAAATATTGTAGAGATATTGTCAGATGAGACTCTATCACTCCATTGCCCATTACCTTGAAATTGTGGATAGGTCAATTGTAGTAGAAATAACACAGCGCATGATATTAGAAATGATTTATCTTGATATTTCGATACTAGTAAATTAAAAAGTGGCATCAATAAAACTAAAATTGCCATGAGAGAGAGAATTCCTGGTGTTAAACGGTTGAATAATTGAGGTGATGACAGATTCACCAAAATTTGCGAAATTATCAGTGCTGAACAGTAAAATATTCTTTGCTTAAAGTTTAGATTGCTTCGATACATCCCCCACCCGAATAATGTAACAAAGAGAGGTGCTGCTAGTCCGCCAAGACCTGAAATTGTATAGGCCAGTATAGAGGATTGCGCGCTTTCGAATGGATTCCAAGTTGCTGCAGCATGTACCATCACCATAAGTAAAACTGCTACGCCTCGTAAAGAATCGATATGCGATATTCTGCTGATTTGTGGCATGCTCACCTATTATTTTGAATATATTTTACAGCATTACGGAAAATTTGCAAGCCTTCACCTTCCCACTCACCTAACGAATCGCTGTTTTTTGGACCTGGAGCATTTCCTCTGGTGTGATCAGGATGAAGCCATTTTGCATATACCGCTTCTGGATGTGGCATAAGTCCGAAAACTAAACCGGTAGAATCGCACACCCCTGCAATATTTCTCATACTACCATTCGGTGAAATTGGAAATGGTAGTGGTTCATCGGTAATCCCTTTACCAATTTCTGTTTTAGGATCAACATATCTGACCGTGAGTTGATTGTTTTCTGCCAATTTATCAAAATCCGTAATCTCAGGCATCACGAATTTACCCTCGCCGTGTCTTACAGGACAGTCGATTCTAGTCATATCTTTGGTCCAAATACACGGGCTATTCGGGTCAAATTCTAAGGTAACCCATCTGTCTTCGTATCTACCTGAGTCATTTAAAGTTAAACTGGCTCTTTGTTGAAAATCAGGAAGGTTTTGATGGCCATTTGGACCTGGTAGTAAGCCGGTTTTGACCAACACTTGGAAGCCATTACAAATTCCAATAATTGGTTTGCCGTCTTCAACGAATTTATGCAGCTCATCACGTAATGAGAAGCGCATTCTGTTGCCCATCAATCTCCCACTCCCTAAGTGGTCACCAAAAGAAAATCCCCCTGGTACGGCCAAAATGTCATAATCTGACAATACCGCTTCTTTACTGATAAATTTGTTCAAATGTATTCGCTCGGCTTGAGCGCCAACTAACTCGAAAACGGCAGCGGTTTCATGATCGCAATTGATTCCAAAGCCAAACAAAACGGCCACTTTAGGAGTGTACATTACTGAGATCCCCCCGTCATATCAAGTGTGTTTTGCCAAGATGAAACCAAATCGTTCACATTCAAATTAATAACTTCATCAAATCCATCATTTATCACTAGATTATCTTGTTGTTCAGTCTTACCGAGATATGTCACTTTGTGGCCTTTCATCTCGTCCAACCATTTTTCCTCATTTTCTGGTTTTACTCCAATAATGAATCTGCCTAGACTTTCTCCCCATAATCTAGCCCAGAGACTGTTGTCTCCTGTGCCGTCAATATCTATCATTGCGCCAATTCGCCCACCTATACACATTTCAGCAATAGCGACTGCTACTCCACCTTCAGAACAATCATGGGATGTTTGAACAAGTCCTTGCCTTATTGTTTTTGAAAGGGTTCTATAGGTACTTAAATTACTTTCAGGATTGGTCAATTTAGGGACATTACCCCCAATCCCCATAGAAGAATCTTCATCTCTAAACATAAATGATACTTCGGACGCACCTAGTTCATCCAAGGATTCTCCCACTAAGTATAATTTTTCACCGGCAACTTTCAAGTCACTGGTTGCTGTCATTCTTACATCAGGGTGGTCTCCAAACAAAGAGAAAAGAAGTGTTGGAGGAATAGAAATCTTATTTTCGCCTTTACCGTAGTCATTCTTCATTGAGTCCTTTCCACTAACACAAGGCAATCTATATGCTCTACAGACTCTCTCTAACTCTCTATTAGCACGAACTAATTGTGCTAACTTGAATTTTCCATCGGGAGTTTTTTCAGATTCGATTGGGTCTGGCCAGCAAAAATTATCTAATCCAGCAATTTTATCGATGTCTACTCCAACACAAACTGCATTTCTTACTGCTTCATCTATTGATGCTGCTGCCATAGCACCTGCATCAATATCTGAATATCTAGGGTTGATGCCACAAGAAACCACAATCCCATGCGTGCTACCATGAATAGGTGCAATTAATCCAGCATCTCCGGGCCCGTCTCTTTCTACTCCAACAAATGGTTTTACAGCTGTCTGAGCGATAACTTCGTGATCATATTGTCTAACCCAGGTTTCTTTACTTGCGATATTTGGCCTTGCCAACATTTTCAACAGAATTTCGTCATGATTTGCGTTTACAGGCGGAATGAATTCTGTTAGTTGGGGTGGATTCCATTCGGATTCCAATTGTAGTTGAGGGACTCCATCATGTAAGAATTCTATTGGTAAAAAGGCAACAGTATCTTCATTATATTTTACATGGAAATTCCCTGATGAGGTAAATGATGCTACTGGTGTTGCTTCAACCTCATGTAATCTTGCCAATGCTTCGAAACGTTTGGTATTCTTACCACTAACTGCAATTGTCATTCTTTCTTGGCTTTCAGAAACTAATATCTCCCATGCCGACAATCCCGGTTGTTTGAGTGGTACTTTAGCTAGGTCTATCTCACAACCATTGGTATATTCTGCCATTTCTCCAATTGAGGAGGACAAACCTCCGGCACCATTATCTGTAATACAGGTAATTAACCCTTGATCTCTAGCCTCCAACACCATATCAAGCATTTTTTTCTGAGTTATCGGGTCACCTATCTGAACAGCGCTTGATGGTGACTCTTCGGTTAACTCTAATGATGAAAAAGTAGCACCGTGAATCCCGTCATATCCAACTCTACCTCCAACCATGTAGACAACATCTCCAGCACTAGGGGTCTTGATGTGAGATTCGCGACCATCTACAAGCCTTCTAGGCATTATTCCTACAGTACCACAATAAACAAGTGGCTTTCCAATATATCTATCATCAAACACAATTGCTCCATTGATGGTCGGTATACCTGATTCATTTCCACCGACCCTAACACCTGCATGTACTCCACGTAATACTCTAGAAGGATGGAATAAATTCTCGGGCAAGTCTCCTTCCCAATTTGGAGGGCCAAAGCAAAATACATCTGTATTAGCAATCGGACGCGCGCCCAATCCTGTGCCTAAGATGTCCCGATTTACTCCAACTATACCTGTCATCGCCCCTCCATACGGGTCTAGTGCAGAAGGTGAGTTGTGAGTCTCTGCTTTCATACAAATGCTCCAGTTTTCATCCCACGCGATAACTCCTGAATTATCATGGAATACTGACAAAAGCCAATCTACCTCTTTTTGCATATCATGGGTAGGTTTCATTATGTGGGTTTTGAATATTGAATCAACCATACTATCTTCACCAGTTTCTTTGTCAACATGGTGGATTTTTGATGCAAATATTTTGTGTTTACAGTGTTCACTCCATGTTTGAGCCAAACATTCCAGTTCAACATCAGTAGGAGAATCAGTTACTATTCCAACTGCTTTCCGGGCCTCTCTAATTATTGGATCCCGATAGTGAGATTGTATTGTTTTCATCTCTTCTAGGTTCAGAGCCAATAATCCTTTTTCTGAAAGATCAATCAACTCATTATCACTTATTTCCAAGGAAATATGCTTGGGATTTTCAAATACTTGCTCGGGTTTTGGTGTGTATTGTATTTCTGGCCAATTTGAATTTGAACAATCCTCTTTAGTAGAATAGATGGCTCTCTCGATTAATTGGTTGTGTAAGGTGCCTGATAACCAATCAATAGATATCTCATCAGATAGTCCGTAAAAAGCGTATGTGATATAGGTTGAAATTTTCGAATTTGTATCGGTGTTGGGAAATAGTGTCTTAAAACCGTCTAGCGCCGCTGCGCCGGGGTTATCAGTAACTCCTGGTTTGAATCCTACAGAGATTACAGCATCAGGTGAGTTTTTGAACAATTCAGTATTTGCGATAAATAATTCATTTGTGCAGGAATATTCGATTATAGGGTCTGCAAACAAATCATCAGCTCTATTTTCTATTTCTTCTGGAGAAATCGATGAAGATATTAGGAAACCAACAATACTTCTTATCTTACTAACTTCAATACCATAATCTGCTAATAATTGTCGTCTAACAACATCTCCTCTTACATCACGTAGACCTTCTCCTTCTTTGGGAGTAACTTCAACTCTCGTGATGTTCATTCTGGCCGCCGCCCCTACGGGTATGATACCATGGCATTGAATACGCTCTTTGAACAATACGGAAGATTTTTCAGAGTAATTCTGCTAAATATTGGCCAGTGAAACTGTTTTTATTGGCCGCAACGTCTTCAGGTGTGCCTTTTGCAACTAAAGTGCCTCCTCTTTCACCGCCTTCAGGGCCCAAATCAATTACCCAATCACAAGATTTGATTACATCTAAATGATGTTCAATAACAATTACAGTGTGGCCTTTTGCCCTTAATTCCAATAATACATCTATCAACATTTGAACGTCCGACAAAGCTAGACCTGTGGTTGGTTCATCTAAAATGTAAACGGTGTGTTTTGTTGGTGGCCTTCTAAGTTCGCTTGCCAATTTAACTCTTTGAGCCTCGCCCCCAGATAGTGTTGTTGCAGGCTGACCTAATCTGACATATCCAAGACCTACTGCGTTTAACGTATCTAAAATACGATGTATTTTCTTATGATTTTTGAAGAATTTCACCGCTTGATTTATTGGCATTTCTAACACATCATGAATAGTCTTACCTTTCCAAGTGACTTCTAAACACT
>PBWC01000012.1 GCA_002729095.1 Methanobacteriota archaeon | reverse complement strand
TGGGTTACAATCACGAGCTATTCCAACCGTTTCTTTTGAGAACTGTCAAGGTTGGAATTACAATGAGGGACTGAGATCCTTTTATGGGGGTACTATTAATGTTCGATGTACTGAATGTGGGAGAAGTGCCATGCCTAACGGTGTTGTCAGCATTCCACAAGTCGTTAGGAGGATACGTGCTAATGCGTTTTCTTCTTGTGCAGCCTTGAGAAATGTCATATTTGAAGGCAATAGCAGTGTTGAAGAAGTTAAAACTGGGGCATTCAATAATGCTATGAATTTAGAAACTATTGAATTACCTCGTAGTGTACGAAAAATTTATAGTCAATCTTTTGCATCCTGTATATCCTTGACATCTGTACAATTTGGAGAGAATGCTTTACTTGAGGAGATACAATCTAGAGCCTTTTATAATTCTTATAATTTATCAGTAATTACTATTCCTAAGACTGTGACAAGTATCGCTTCTGATGCTTTCCTTGGAATAGATGGATTCAAAGTACATATCGAGGCGGGAATGCCTATTAATGTACGATCTGGAGTAAATGAGACCTTTTTTGGAGGAACTAATGTCGATATTATTAGACCATTATTGTGTGATGACGGAGGTGGTATCTTTCACTATGAAACCCAATCTATTCAAAATTCTAATAATACTGTTGATGAATATGAAGAGCTTCTATTGACAGCATGCTACAATGCTTCAATTCGTATCACTACATGTGACTTCGGTTCATCCTATACAGGAGATCCATATATGTCTGTTTATGGTGTTGGTACTGATGGGACCGGGTATAGTGAATTGATAGCATCTAATAATAATGCATGTGGGTTAGGTTCAGAAATCGTTATCACTGCTTCCGCTGCTTGCCAAACTTTCCAATTAAGATTGGGATGTGATGGTATGAATGCTTGTCAAACCAAGGTTGCTATTAAAGGCTGTGCTTACGAGAATATTCCTTCTCCAGCTCCTACGGGACAACCAACTAGTATTCCTAGTACCCAACCCAGTGGTCAGCCTTCTGGAGTGCCTAGTGGTGAACCTACATCACAACCATCTTCGCAACCATCAAGTCAGCCTTCTGGAGTGCCTAGTGGTCAACCTACATCACAACCATCTTCGCAACCATCAAGTCAGCCTTCTAGAGTGCCTAGTGGTCAACCTACATCACAACCATCTTCGCAACCATCAAGTCAGCCTACTGGAAGACCAACTTCACAACCATCGAGCTTTCCTTCTTTACGACCCACTAGTAGGCCTTCTTCACAACCAAGTTCACAACCAACAAGTCAACCTACATCACAACCTTCGGGACATCCTACTGGTCAACCTAGTAGCATTCCTTCTGGACGACCTTCAAGTGAACCTACGTCACCGACGTCAATCCCAACTAATATTCCAACGAACTTCGAACCTACAATTATTCCTACTAGTAAACCATCTGTAACTCCTACCTTTCGACCATCATCAGCCGCAGAAGATGTAGAATTAGAAGTCTCAGTGCTTCACGCTATTAAAGAAGTTACTAGTAGTGCATCGGATGTTGTAACTACGGAGATGATTGCATTAACTGAGTTAAATGGTCTAGCTATATCAAAGCGTGGTGTTTGTGAGAATTGGAATGGCTATTTGCAGTCTTTGATAGCAACAGTAGCCCGGTATCCTGTCAAACAGATTGGTGCTATGTTTCAACATGGATTCATGTACAATTATAAATATAATACCAAACAATGGACGTGTCCTGACAAAATGAATTCTACAGATATTATTATTGCCCTTGTCAATCACATCCCAAATGTGTTCCAATGCAATGGATTCTATTGGTCGATAATTTCTTGTGTTGTAGATGTGGAGAAAAATGAGAAGGTTAATGGTATTTGTGTAAGTGAAATAATAGATGATCCTCAATGTGATCGAGCAAAAATATGTTCTAATCTAAATGGTGCAAGATCCTTATCTACCATTATAGCTTGTTTTGCCGAATCAAGTTATACCGGTATGAGATTTCTTTCAGTGGATTTTGAAGACATTGTTAGTGAAATAGCCCCCAAAATATTACAAAAAGGCTTTATCAATGAAATGGGCAGCTATGCTATTAATGCTACTTTTAATGTGTCTACGAAAGATAATGCTTTGCTTTATTGTAGTGCATTTGAACCAAATGTTGTTCCTATATCCCGATCAGAGCTATTGATCATGAATGATGTTGCTTCCATACAAGATGCAAAAACTTTAATATCATTATCACATTTACCTTCCCTTGTTGCCAAAGATATTTATTGCCTGACAGTCTCATCTCAAGGTTCATTAATGTCCCATGATGAAATGATTGCTACTCGCATGACTGTCTTTACTGAAGGACATCGCACTCTGTACGTTGATCTCATCAACACTTTGTTCATTCAAGGGGATATGGCTCGACGTGTGTTGATTCTTCAGTTGGACAGATTACATGTTACTGTATTCAATGTCAATATTACTGCAGTGAATGAAGCTACTAACATGGAATATGACGTGTTCCATCCTCATCATATCACATTCAAGAACATATCAGTGAATGATGCGGTGTCTTCTTTTGAACTTGCCTTTAAAGGTCATGTTGGAAATCAACCCGTTCCTGCGGGAGATTATACTTTGAAAGTAATTATTTCTAATATTGACTCTAGTCTTATTCAAACTTTCCCTGTTGATCCAAGAATTAAGTTCAGTGTGGTGAGTACAAATTCCTTTATTCCACCTCCAACCACTATTATATCTCGTTTCAATTCAAGAGGTACATTAGTAATGATTTATTTTGTTCAACCAACGAATCGAGCAGGAATAGATATGATGAGACCATTTTTGTGTTCACAGATTTTTAGATTTGAAAGAAACACTGATAAATATCATCGATGCACGTGGATCACCGACAGCATCATCCAGGTAATGCGTCAAGGAAATTTCGGACCAGAGACATTTAATTTACAAGTTGATGATGAAATAGTTTTAGTTGGCGGTAATGGATTAAAAGCCAAGTGTTCCGTTACTAGTACTACTACAGGTGAGGATCCATGTGATGATTGGGATACTTCGAAAGAATTGAGGACAAAACTGGAATTACCATTAGTACCTGCCTTACCTGTAATATCAGTGAGTGCTCCGGAAACGATTGAACCTTGTGCCAATTTTATTCTTGATTTAAGCGCTACTGAAGGAAGTGCAGGAAGAGCGTGGAATCACACATCAATTGCGGTTGCATCCACTGATACTTCATCAAAGTATGATTCTCTTTTGAAATATGTTGAGTCTAAATCTAATGAAGATATAGTGTACATTCCTTCTCATTACTTTGAATATGGTATGGTTTATAATTTCTTATTTAGTAGATGTAATTTCCTTAATGCTTGCACATCGGCTAGTCATCAAGTGATTTCAATGGCCAGGGCTTTCAAGGGTTCTCCAAGTGTGGTGATACACGGTCGAAAGTATCGTTCCATAAACCGATCTGAATCGATTGAATTGACCGCCGAGTCTCATGTTGCTACCTGTGGTGGTCCTCGTAAGATTGATGGTCTCATATTTACTTGGACTGTTAAAATGGACGGTATGCTCCTGGATGATATAGAATCCGTTTCACCGGACCCTTCAGTATTCAAATTGAATCCTTACTCTTTGAGTGCTGACACAGCTTATTCTATTTCTGTCAAAGTGACGCGTGGCGAAGCCGTTTTTGTCGGTATGACCAGTGTTCTTATCTATGTTAATGGTGGCCATTTGCATGCAATCATAGATAAAACAAATGTGTTCTCTGTAATTCAAGGAGCAACTACTAGTTTAGATGGCGGTGGATCTTATCACGAAGACAATAAAGGAAATGAGAATAATCTCTTACATACATGGACTTGTAGTGAAATAACGCAAGATCCTGATGATTCAGGTTCAAATGCAGATGATACGCCTTGTGATTCTTCAAAGCTTGCGATATCTAATGGCTATGAAACAGCCGGCAAATTTAATATTTCTACACTGGCAGTAGGAGAATACAGATTCCATATGGTTGTGAACCACCTACAAACCTCTTCATCAAGTTCCAAATCGGTGTTGCTCAGAGTTGTACCACAATCATCTCCATCTTTGTATTTTACTAATAATGTATCATCTTCGTCTTCTACATCATTTGATTTATCACGTGCTTTGACCCTAACTGCATTCGCTTCAGTATGGAGAGATACGCGTTATAAGTGGGAAATAACACCTGATGTATCCGTAGATATGGTAGATAGTCCACTTGAAGGTAAATTCACTGTTAATCAACACAAAAGTGACAGTGTGGACACGATCACCACGTCTAATTCCATCCACATGATGAGAAGACAGACTAGATCTATGTCGTTAAAGCTATCACCAGGTGCTCTGTTTGCAGACACATCATACACTTTTGTTTTGACTATCTCTGATAATGAGGGTGAATCAGGCAGTGCTACCATTCAACTAACTACCAATGGACCTCCTGTATTAGGTTCTCTGGTGTCTGATCCTTCATCTGGCTACGCCTTTGAAGATGAATTTCGCCTCTCTGCTTTGAACTGGCAAGATGATGACTTACCATTATCGTACGCCTATGGGCTATACTCTGGTGTTCATCGGGAAGTACCTATGCAGATAAGAAGTGGAGCTAATATGTTCCGAGGTTACTTTCCAGCTGGAGCCAACACCTCTACTTCTTTTAAGAAAGACTATCTGGTAGAGTATTATTGTGAGATATTCGATAGCCTAGGCATGAGTGCCATTGCTGTGGATTCTATACAGGTGTTCCCATCAACTGCATCAACTGCTAGTCATTCTTCAAGTCTTTCAGTTACGAATATAAGTACTGATGTGGCAGTAACGATAGTACACAATTTGGATAATTATCTTGAATCAATTCAAGATGTTGTCAATGTAAATCTCGCTCAGATGCAATCAGGTCAGCTATCCGCAATGGAAGCAAGAGCTGCTACTGGTCTTGCAGGCTCTCTGTTAGTGGGTTTGAATAGCGTTAATTGTACATTGCCTTTTGATCTGCACATCAATAATTGTTCAGAATTGAATCGTATGAAGTGTGCCACAACTCCTATGACGTGTGGACCATGTCTAGATGGATTCAGAGGTGAGTACGGGGATGCTAACACTCTTTGTACTTCTCTTGATGCCATCAATATGGATCATCTTGCTA
>PBWC01000090.1 GCA_002729095.1 Methanobacteriota archaeon | reverse complement strand
ATGGATGAGCCTCATGCACAACGCAGAAGATGGCCTGTAGTGAAGATGAGTTCAAGGTGCACGATGATTTGATCGTGCAGACACTCCCTTCGTAAATGAGGTACGGAGCATAGTGCAGCAGACAATGATCGATGGGGTGCAGACTTTTGTTAATTCAGTGTCGATTACTGCAGAAGCGGTGGTGAGCAAGAATTGAGCGGAAAAGTGACGGGCATGGAGACTTGTTTAATTATTCATATTTCAGTTCAATGAGGAATAGTCTGTCGTACTAAAATATGGACGTTTAGCAGCGGGATAGGAAGAAATCTAGGGTAAGATAATCAACAGAGCATAGGGTTTGAATGGGGAATCAAACTATGATAAATACGATTTTTGACTAAATTGCTAAGTACTGTTTCATAATATTCGAATCTTGAATTTCTGACTTTTTTCCTTCCACAACTATTTTACCCTTCTCGAGTATGATACACCGATCAGTAAGAGAGAAAATAAGCGGTACGTTCTGCTCAACAACTACTAAGCTGATATTATTTTTTTGTGACATACTCTTAAGCGTAGTACCTATTTCTTTAACCAGAGATGGCATGATTCCATCAGATGGTTCATCTAGTAACATTATTTTCGGATCAGACATTATTGCTCTGCCAATTGCAAGCATTTGCTGTTCACCTCCACTGAGCGTCCCAGCAACTTGACCAGTTCTTTCAGACAAAATCGGAAAGTAACTATAAACTTCATCAAGCCTATCTTTCTTTACAGTTGTTTGGAGCAACTTACCAAGCATCAAATTTTCTACAACCTTTAGTCGCGGAAAAATCCCGCGGCCTTGAACAATAGTCGCAATTTTTTTTTGAGCCCTCAAATGAGGTGGGTAGTCAGTAATATCTTCGTTATCGAGAAAAATTTTTCCACTATGACACGTTAACAAACCTGATAAAACTTTAATCAATGTAGACTTTCCCATTCCATTGCGACCAAGGACACCGAGAATGGAATTACTTTCTAGTTTGATACTTATTTCAGAAAGAACGCTAATTTTTCCGTAACCAGCAGACACATTTTCAACTGACAACATCAGGAGCACCCAGGTAAATTTCTCTCACAAACTTATTATTCTCAATTGTGCTGTAGTTACCCTCAGCAAAGATTTTTCCCAGATGTAAAACTGTGATTTGGGCACCAAGTTCCCGTACAAAATTAATATCGTGTTCGATAACAATTATTGATAAATTCTTTTCTCCTGACAAATTGTTTATTAACTTAGTAGTCGCTATAGTTTCCTCTGTAGTCATGCCTGCTGTAGGCTCATCAAGGAGTAATAATTTTACATTGTTGCCAATCAGTAAGCCAATCTCTAGCCACTGCCTTTGGCCATGAGATAATGTATTTGCAGGAACATCTTTCTCGTCAAATAGCCTTATCAATTTCAACGTTTCATCTATTTTGGCATTTTTTTCAAAATTACTATAATTATTTCTAATTACTGATAATTCTACATTTTCATAAACCGTAAGATTGTCAAAGAGAGTTGGAGTCTGAAACTTCCTTCCGATCCCGAGCCTTACTCTTTTAACTAAATCATAATTGCTTATATTTTTCCCATCAAAAGTGATGATCCCGCTAGACTGGAAAAGATGGCCAGAGATCATTGATATAAGTGTTGTTTTTCCAGCACCATTCGGTCCAATTATGCATCGAGCCTCACCTAACTTAAGCTCCATACATATTTTGTCATTAGCTAGGAGACCCTTGAAACTTTTTGATAAATTATGGATTTCTAGCAGAGACATAGTTTTTACTTTTCAGTCTGTGGTAAATTTCTTCCAAACCCCCAGCTAAACCACCTTTGAAGAGAATGACAACAGCTATGAATACAATACCGATGATGAGTTGCCAGTACTCTGGAGTTATCGAGTTCAAATAATTAGCAAGAGAAGCAACTAATATCCCACCGAGAAAGGAACCAATGATGGAGTTCCTACCACCTATAGCAACCCAAACAATTACTTCTGTTGAAAAGAGTACTCTTGCTAGTGAAGGATCGACGAACCCAGCATGAGTTCCATAAATTGAACCAGCAAATCCAGCTAGTGCTCCTGATACGCAAAATATTAATGTCTTGTATATGGAAGTATTGTAACCAAGAGCCAAAATTCTATCTTCATTTTCTCTTATACCTCTGAGGATTTTCCCAAAATTGGATGTTGTAAGAAATTTTATCAGTGCATAGGCTATGATTGTTAATAAAAGTGTAAAATAGTACATCGGGATATCATTGAACAGTGAATATTCCAATAGATTCCCGAAGCTAATTGAAATCCTGTCTACAAATAAACCGTTCCAGCCACCAGTTATTTCTTTTTGTGATTTTGCTAGCTGCTCAATTATGATTGATAGGGCTAAAGTAGCTAATACGAAGTAGGTTGCCTTAACTTTCGCACTGAACAAAAAATACCCAACAACACCAGCTATCACCGCTGAAACTATGATTCCTAGTAAAATCCCTAGTATAGCTGAATTCATTAAAAAAGTGCTTTTGACAACGATACCTATTGCATAAGCACCTATTGCAAAAAACCCAGCTTGGCCGAAACTTATTATACCAGTAAGCCCCCATAGAATAGATAGGGATACTGCAAGCAAGCCAAACAGCATGTATTGGGGGAGAATGAATAGTATGTATCCAGAGAAAACCAAAGGTATCGAAGCTAATGCAAGAAATATTAATAACTCAAATTTTGCTTCTCCAGATATTTTTGTTAAAACATTTTGCATATCATTTTTCTGAGAATATACCTTGTGGTCTTATTCTTAAGATAACAATTGCAAAGAAGAATACAGCTACTTGAGCAATAACTTGATCTGAAAACAAGGCTACTATCGTTTCCAAACCCCCAATCACAAAACTGCCTATTATTGTTCCACTTAGAATCTGGCCTATACCTCCGACTATAACAACGAAAAAGGATCTAACAAGATACATGTCCCCCATGTAAGGACTTACTGAAAGCATTGGTGCTACTAACCCTCCTGCCAAACCTGCCATGAAACATCCGAAACCGAATATGATTTTATATGTCAATGAAATGTTTAATCCCAATAAACTTGCCATCTCTCGGTTTTGAATCATAGCTCGAATTTTTATTCCAGTTGATGTTCTAAAGAAAACAAAACCAGTCGATAGAATTACGAAGGCTGTAAATACACAAATCAAAGTTCTGTAGGTGGGAATCTTATAAAAGCCCAAGTCTATTGAACCTGGATATGGGTTTACAACTGTTCTGAAATCTGAGCCAAATACAATCTTGATCAATTCAGTTGTAACTAGGAAAAAAGCCCAAGTCAGCAAGAGTGTTTCATAAGGACTGTTGTAAAAACGTTTTATTATCCAATGTTCAAACAGCAGTCCAATGAAACCAACAATGAATCCACTTAAAATTACACTCAGCACAAATGGGATTTCTAATTGGAGACCTGCCCATGTGAAATACGCGCCCAAAGTCAACATGGCTCCATGGCCCATATTGATTACGCCAATTAAACCGTAGATGATTGCCAGGCCAAAAGCTGCCAATGCTAACGTTAGAGTTATCAGGGTTGTATCTAGTAACACACTGGCAGCTAATTCCATCTCAATCCAAGTACAATTTACAGTGGTAGATTACATCGTGCATCTTGAGGGACCGCTCTTGCTACTGTTTGCACCTGTTCGAACATGTCGTTGACGCTAGACCAGCCCTCTCTAACTCTCATCAAGTATGATGGCAATACAGCTTGATGGTCTAGAGCCCTCATCTCAACAGTGCCTTGTGGTGCTTTGTCAAACTTGATACCTTTCAACGCCTCGCGGATGGAACTTGTATCAACTTTTCCAGCTTTTTCAATTGCCATTGCCCCCATGTGCGCAGCGTTATACATACCGACTCCAACGGTATTCATTAGTGCATCCGAACCATATCTTTTTTGGTACCTGTCCAAGAAATCTTTGTTGTTTTGGTGCTTGATGGTCATGAAGTAATCAAAGCTTACATATGTTCCTGAAGACACCTCATGACCCAGTCCTGAAGTTACGACCTCCTCATCATCCACAGTCCACAGAGTAAAATCATTCTTCATTCCTGCCGCCACAAGCTGTTTCCTAAAGTTGACTGTGTCGCTACCTGTTAATGAGTGGAAGATTATGTCAGGTTTGGCTTGGCGTATTTGTCTCAATACCGACTCGTATTGAGGTGTATTGAATGGAATATAAACTTCTCCAACTGTTTCACCGCCTAGCTCTTTGAGCTTCTCCTTGGTAAACATATTTGTTACTTGAGGCCAAGCGTAATCAGAACCTATCATGAAGAATTTTTTCCCAAATTTATTACACATATATTCCATGAAGGGCCAGACTTGCTGAGTCGGTTCTGGGCCGAACATGAAAATATTTTCATTGCAGACTCCGGGATAATATTCCTCAATTTGACCTTCATACCATGTTGGATAAAGTAATAGTTTATCCGCTGCTTTTACAATTGGACCTGCTGCATTTCTATCAGCACTTGAAAAAGTACCGGCAAGCAAATCAACTCTTTCTTGCCGCAAAAGTCGATTTGCTTGTTCAACAACCAGTCTTCTATCAGTTTGGTAATCTGCTAAAACCATTTCTATAGGTCTGCCCAAAACTCCTCCGGCAGCGTTTATTTCCTCAACTGCTAATTCAAACCCCCGCGAATGTGCTTTCCCGTAAACAGTCCAAGCTCCAGTTACTGGTGAGAGAACACCTATTTTAATCGGGTCATCTGCATGAAGATTTCTAATAAATGCAGGTGATCCCATAATTACCACAGATGCTGCTGCTGTTTTAATTAATTGTCTTCTACTGATTTTAGATATTTTGTTTTCGTTTTGCATACTTACCTTTTTCATTCACAAAAGAATTAAAAATATATATCCAATTAAAAACTGCCAGTTGTCTCCCAATTTAATTAGAGTTTAGAGTTCGGATTAGAACATTGAGTTAGCGCTTGCATTGTTCTAAAGTTAATACCAACCAACATTCATGTCACTTCCTAACATTTCCCCGTATACATCCTTTCTTCTATCTCTTAGGGGTTGATTATATTCATTCCAATTTCT
>PBWC01000095.1 GCA_002729095.1 Methanobacteriota archaeon | reverse complement strand
TGATGCTTGAAGTATTTGATAACCAGAATTCCACACTAACAATTAAGAGGTAGCAGCTATGCCAACATTAAGTCCAGAGAAACCCCAAGAAAGAAGATCCAGAGTCCTATCAATATCAGAAAGAAACAGACCATTGGAAGATACGATTGAATCGATCCAGATGGAGAACGGATTAAGTTGGAGTCAGGCAGTATTTCATGGGATCCGAGAATATGACAGATTGAGAAAGAAGATCCAGAACCATGATTGGGCGATAGTAAGGGAGATGCTATGAACTATCAGATCCAGAGACAAATAACAGAGATAAAAACTAGGTTCAAAGACCCTGTGACAAAGAAACCTGCATATAAAAACGACCAAGAAGTAAGAGACGATGCGGTCAAATACTTCTATGAAGAACTAAAAAACCAACGACTAATATGAATCGATACGAACAACAAACAAACTTGTTAGACGACCTCACAAGGTGCTTAGGGGTCGATATTGCGAACTACTCAATAGAAGAGTCAACAGATATAGAAGACGAAGAAAGAAGAACCATGTTGAGGAGTTTAGTGTTCTCAAGAGGAATGAATGAATATGAGGTATTGATTAACCCTTATGGACAGATCAGACACTTTGATAGTGATACTCCACCAGACCTAATCCAACAGATGAACAATTCATCGATCTGTTTTACACATTTACAGCTAGGAGAGAACGGTACATTAACCCATCCATGAAAATGAAGTCATATAAACAAATGATGAGTGCAAGTAAGAAGTCACTTGATGCAAAGAGAAAGAATTATGCACTAGCACGAATCCAAGAAGACATGACCATCATCAGAAGGAAGTTAGACCTAATAGACAAGTTCATAGAGGACTTCATAGACGACAAAGACAAATACCTGACAGAGAAGTAAGAATCAATAAACCATCAGTCAACAATCAATCAACAGCTAGTAGGGGTATTCGTTAAAAGGACAGACCCCGTATATAAAACGCATAGAGACCCAAACCTACAACGCACCTAAATCGACCTTGAATTACATCGATAATTAAAAAAATTCTGGTAGAAAAAATACCACCAGAAGGTCGATTGAATAATAGAAGTAAAGTGATTGAGTGATTTATCAATCAAGTATCAGTCAACAATAAAGTCACACAATCACTTAAGTAATAAGAAAGGGGAGAGAACTCCCCTAGACCCTAGAACACTACAAGGTATAGTCCTTGAATGTATCTTTGATCCACTCCTTAGTTACATCCTCTTTGATACGAACAGGAGGAGGTAATAAACCCTCAGAAGAAACACCAACCTTAGTAGTTTCTAAACGAGAAACAGGATCGAAGTCAGATACTTTGTTGGATGCACCAGAGTCAAACATCTTTTTTGAGATGTGATACGAATTAACACCCTTACCATTGAATCGGACTTGAGTTCTACTAGATGCACCTATGTTTTGAGAACCATTGATATAGAACCCAAAGTAGGCAGCTACTTCATAAAGAGATTTCGTAATTCTACGAGCAGATAGAGTGTGACCTTTCTCCTCCAGATACTCTTTTAGACAAAGATCCTTTTCTACATCAGACATACCCTTAACGAAGTGAGAATAGACCTTTTGATCTAAATTCTCCTCTAGGAATCCATGTAAGTCATTACATAATTCGGTACTACCAATTGATTGATGTAATTTCTTCAACTGATAATTCTCAGAAGAACGACCACCAACTAAATCATTGGCGAGGTAATACATCAAGGACTTAACACAGAAGGCATCGAACTCCTCCCAGTTTTGAGAACCCCAATCCTCATCGAATAACCAACCACCATGAAATTGGTTTGGATTTTTACCTAAATTCATTTTGTGGAATCTGTAAAAGTCCCCAACCTCAACGATATGTTGACGATCAACGAAGGAAGAACCATCCCCTAGAATCGCATGATTGGACGATATACCCATCTTCGGCTTGTCCTTTTTATCGAACTGGATCATTCCACCATATTTGGCGTTACAAGTTAGTGAACCTGTAATTTTAGAAAACAGTACACGAAAGTCGAAGTCGTCACATGCATCATCGAAGGAGATGTATTGAGTAGAAGGACGAACAAAGTTGAATACAAAGTTGTTTCTATTACCCTTCTTTGAGATTTCACTCGCATCAATAGTTACACACTCCAACGCATTAGACAGACCATCATCTAGGACAACTGATTTACCAGTTCTTCCATTAGACGAACCCTCTTGGATGTTCTCATCCACCAGAATGACGACTTTATAGTCAGACCAATAACGATGAAGTAAATATCCATATCCACTAGCTAGGGACTTGAACTTCTCCTCGTTATAAACCCACTTCTTATCATCCTCAGAACGACCACGACATAAATTCTGGCACCACTTATGGAAGTGATTACCTGAATTACCAATCTGATCCTTAAGGAACTCCTCCTCGTTGAATTCCTTGATTAGATCAGGATTGAAGTTACGACATAGAACCTGATCAGACCAGACGAATCTACCTTCAGGTAATTCCTTAAACGAATGGAACTTGATTTCATCTTCTCTGATCTTTACAACACCATTTTGATGAAATCTATATGCAACACTACGACTATCGGTCATAGGAGACATATCCATCAAAGGACGCAAAGAGGTAAGAATCTTGTTCTTAGAGAAGAACCAACCATATCGAACAGACATCTGATCGACTATTTTGACCCCAACCTCAGGAATCAACTTCAACGCATAACAGACGAAATCCTTGATATAAGTTTCGTCAACTTCAACAGCTACTCCATCCTTAAACTGAACTGGAATAAACTGAGACCCATTAACCATGAGGTTATAAAACCCATATTTGGTTAAACACTCTGCGAAGTATTTGGTACATGCACGACCCATATCTCCATCCTCAAAAGGGACGACACCCATTTTGGGATGATCAACCCAGAATGGATCCGCAAGGATCTCATTATTGGCTGATGCGATAAAGGACGAATCAAAGAACCAACTACTTACAAATGACTTCTTTTTAGTCATTAAACTTTTCCCTATCGATAATTACTCCTACCGAGTGTTATATCTGTTTCATTCGTGGGTTGATGCACTCAGTAGAAGTTCTACAAGTGACCCATAGCAATTTGGAAGATCAGGATTACTAAACCAGAGGGAGTTGGGAATGTCCCCTCAATTAAAATGTTTTTTAGAGACGAAAGATCGTCTGTTCTATTCAATTGTATGCATCCATTATAGTCGATAATCCCAATAAAGTCAAGGGGTTTGACGAAAATACCCTAATCATTTGTTTATAAGAATTAGTGTGAATGTGTGATTAGAAAATGTTAATAATCACTCAATCACAGATGTTATTAATAACGACAAATTACAAAGTATTATTAATACAAATTAGACCACACCAAAATTACCAGTCATCATAGGAGGGAAAATTATAAAGAAACATGACCCTCATCCAAGTAGATAAGATCAAGGTCGGAAATCGAATGAGGGAACTTGATGAGAACAAAGTTGACGAAATAGTCGCATCTTATGAATCCATAGGACAGATAAATCCAATATCAGTTGATGAGAATTACAAATTACTGGCAGGACATCATCGACTAGCAGCTGCGAAGAAAATTGGTTGGTTACAAATAGAAATAAAGTTATTCAAGGAGAAGGACTTAAACGACAAACTAATAGAAATTGACGAAAACTTAATCAGGAACGAGTTATGTTACATAAGTGCATCGGAACATATCCTAGAAAGAGAATTGATATTGGAGTCGTTAGGAAAGAGATCCAAGAGAGGAGTCAACAGATATACAAAGGGAGAATCAGAGGAAACGACAAAAGAACTAGCTAGACGAATCGGTACATCCGAGAAGATGTATCGACTACGCAGACAAGTGTCTGAAATCACTCCAGAGGCACGAAACCTATTAAGAGGAACGAACTATGCAAGGAAGTCCTTAAACGACCTTATACACCTATCTAAACAGAAACATGATGTTCAAAAACGAGTAGGAGAACTTGCGAAACAGGATCCAGACCAACAATTAAGATTTCATATAGACACCGCAAAGATAGAACTATACACAGATCGAGAGAAGTCACAGCTAGTCGCAGAATTAAAGGAAAAGTGGGGAGTTCCATTATCAATAAAACGATTTGATAGAGAAGACCATGATCTAGCTAGGATCTGTCGACAAATATCTAAACACTCAACAACAAGAGTCATAAAAGGAGATGTAGTAGGAAGAGAGATCCCTAATTACTCAGGTTTCGTGGATCATTCACTATTTCTATTGGAATATTTCGTAAGAAGACCAAAATCCAGAATTTTAGATCCATTTATGGGTAAGGCGACCAATTTAGTGGCAGGGATGTGGATGGACATGGAGTGTCACGGATTTGATCTAAACCCACGAAACATAGACAGAACACAAGATGTATTAGACCAACACTTCCCTAACGGTACATTCCACCTCTACAACGAGGATGGAGTTGATATGAAACCACTCCAGAACGAGGAAGAGTCGTTTGATGCAATCATCACAGATCCTCCATATCTCAATTGTCCCGACCTCTACACCCAAGAAGAGAACGACTTATCAAACATGAGTCAAAGTCAATGGGAACAAATGATGGCAATAAGTTTTAGACACTACCATCGACTAATTAAGAGATCCAGAGTGAAGGACAAAGTATTCTACCCATTGATGATGACCATGACGAATGACCCAACAGAGGAGGCGTGGACAGAGGGAATGAAGGATGCAATCAAGAAATATAAACCCACGAAACACAACCCTATTGAATCAGGAGAATTCCACCCTGTGATAATGAAAATGAACGCAACACGAAGGGCTGAGGGAGGAATGACCTCAATGGACTTTATATTGTCGAGAATCGCAGAAGAAGAAGGATTTACACTTTGGGATAGAACATTCAATATGCTCGCACCATCATCGGTTTCAGTATCAGTTTTGAGGAATTATGACTTTTACTACACCGCAAAGAACTGGGAAACGACCTTAATTTGGATAAAACAATAAACGAAAGTGATTAAGTGATCACAGAATCACATTAGGAATACTAATCAAAGAAAGGTTGTTGAAATAGAGGACTTAAGTCAGAATAATAGCCACTACGACAGGATTTATTATGAAAGTCAACATTGAGTGGCAAGACCAATTCGGTTATTGGAAACACTATCAAATGATGCATCACTTACAAAATGCTTATAAAACTGCTCAATTTAGATCCAGAACTATGAAGAAGAGAATGAGGTTGACCGATGAACATGGACGACTATTGGATCTAATAGATGAACGATAAGAACTGGAAGGAAGAATATAAGGGAATGAAACCCCTTAATAAAAAACAGATACAGCTACTAGACGAAGGTGCGAAGAGTTTGAGTCAGAGTTGGTTTATACAGGCAATGTATATCGATTGGAAAAAGATAAAAGGGTACAAGACACCAGAACCTCCAAACTGCCAATCATCATTCAAAGAATTTGAGTCACGAATCAATCAATCAACAATCAATAAACCAGAAGACGAAAGTGATTGAGTGATCA
>PBWC01000089.1 GCA_002729095.1 Methanobacteriota archaeon | reverse complement strand
GATTCTGAACGCTCCGTAATGACATTTGCCAGACTTTGGCGAGATAGGTATCGGAAAGTTTTAACCGGAGAGAGCGACGAAAGAAGAAAACTTTGACCAGCGCATGAGCGTCAAGCCGTTGCGTCTTCTTTAGCCCCAAGCTGTCAATGTGACTTCGTAAGTGAATCGAGCGTTTGGACCAGACTTGGTCCTTGCGGATGGCTTTGGTGGGTTTTTGCGGCTCCATGCCTTCTCATTCGTTTGTGTTACGAAGAGAAAGCCGCATGAAATCTACCTTCACAAATTAAATTTCGGAAAATTCGAACCGAAATCTTGTGCTATTGGCAGATTTCTTTCATGCTTACCAGCGAACGGACTAAGTTCACTGGATTAGCCGGCCTTTCAAACTTTCCTCGCCAAAGTTCAGTTTGTCAGCGCCGGTTGCTTCCTCTCCTGAAAATTGCCTCCCCAGCTCATCGCTAGTTCAGCTTCAGTTAAGAATCCTGTCTAAATCTTTCTTCGTCTATCTAATTCGTGCCTCCCAGCAGCTTATGCCGCATTTTATGGTTTTGGCGCTATTGCTTAATCCGGCTATGAATTCAGCGAATTTGTTTGAAAAGGCATCGCCACCGGACAACTGAGAGGCTCTTATTCTGCGCCTCTCAGCGTATGTCTGGCTCAGTACCGTTGACCTTCAAAGCCGCTGAAATCCTATTGTCGAGCGAATCTGAAAGCCAGTTGCCACCTTTGGTAAAAGCTCCATAAGATAAAACCCCAACAATTACTGCTACCGATAAACCCAAGCCAATTAGGGAACCTCTAGAATTACGATTTGGTATCGTTTCCGGTGATATGTCTTCAGCTTTAAATTCTTGAGGTATTACGGTTGCGGTTGTTTTTTCTTCTTTGTCTTTTGATTCAAAGTGAGCTTCTTGCTTTGGGGCTTCGAGCAACTGATTGCGTAACTTCGCGTTATCTTGCTGAAGAAACATCAACATCTTCTGGAAGTTGTTGGTTTGCTCAACTAACTCCGAATCTTTTCGCCTTCTGTCTTCCTGTTCTCGTTCAAGCTGTTGCAACAAAATTTTGTTCTGATTCTTCAGTTCCTCTATCAACGTAAAGTGTTCTGAAGGTTCCGGAGGTTCTGTACTCGGTTCTGGTTCCGGTACTCTAAAATTTATTATGCTTTTGAGGTTGTCCAATTGCTCAGAGCTTAATTCCCTACGTCGACCACGTCGAGTAGGCTCAATTTTATGCTCGTTGACGAGTTGATAGAGGCGAGTTTTGCCGATTTTCAGATGAGAAGCGGCTTCGTTCATCGAGAGGTTCATAGGCGTCCTGCCATCATGCTAGAAGTTAGAACCTGTCCTATTGGTTCCTTTATCTGTATGCAATGGTACTGATGTTTTCCTCAGGAAAGATTGAGGATTCTATATCAGTACAATTGGCGCTGCAACCTCTGTTCCCACCAGATCTCAACGAGTTATACTGAAAGACTTAAACTGTATTCAAACGGTCCTGAAGTGGTTCTAGAGTACGTTTCCGGACAGTGCAATAGGATAGTTGAGAAAATTGAAGTGGCTTGTGTGCCAATTGGCATTGGTGGGGATTTAGGTAGGCTTGCTGGTGGTTGGCCTGCTGGTCAGAGGATGCGTAAACGATAAAACCCAGTAAGATTAATTTGAATAACAGCATCAGCAGTCTCTATTATCGAGTAGCATTCACTTTGATCGTATTTGGGTTGCGTAGTTGACCCGCGTGGCTGTACTTAGAATTACCGATCACTCATAGTCTTCCCAGTTCCAATCAAGGTGTTCACTTGGATCAAAATCTAGAGTATGGCTGCCAGTTTTCTGTCTTATAATCTTGCCATCTTTGTATTTGATGCCAGTGACATTTGCATAATACTCGAATTCTGTAGTGTTTAATCTTTGCTTCGCAAAACTCTCGAGGCATACAAAGTCTTCATTTTCATACATAACGTCAATCGGCCCCACAATCATTGACTCAAGAAGTGTTGAAGTAATGATTTTGTCATCTTCAAGATTTGCCTCGATACCAGTCCTGTAGTCAAAAGATCTATAATCTGGATGATAGATTTGATCAACAAGAGAAAAGTCTCCGCTTTTCCATCCTAGCCTCCAAGCTTTCTCGTAGGTTTCTGCTTTAGTCATTTTCTCTCCTTATACTGCTATTCTTACTTTGATTTCTGCGACTTCATAGCCTATCAACTGCTTGCTGATCACTCGTAATCTTCCCAGTTCCAGTCTTGGCCTTCGCTGGGGTCGTAATCTAGTTCTTCCCCAATACTCTCTTGGGTAATTATTTTCCCATCTTTGTAAGTGATAGAAGTTGTTCCTGATATAAAAATATCTGCTTCTCTGTACTTGCTGTACCTTTGAATACATAGAAAATCTTCACTTTCGTTGATAATCTTTGCGGGAGCTACCATGAGGTGTTCGATGAATGCTAGATATGCTTCTTTGTCTGCTTCAAGGTTAACTTCAATGCCTGTAATCTTGCTAACAGCCTTGTAATCTGGATGATAAATTTCATCTACCAATGAATAATCCTTCTCTTTCGCTACAAGTCTCCACGCTTTTTCCCATGCTTCTGTTCTAGTCATTGATTCCTCCAATACGTTGGATACGGTCAATTCTGGTAGTTACCCAGTAGCAAATCGTGCTGAAAAGGCGACTAGACAAGCGATCCAGAAGACAGTTTTACGCACTACTGGGTCCTTGCAGAGTTTTCTTATACAGTTGAAGTTCATCGGATACTAGTATCGCAGAGATCCATCAGACGGGTGCAGTTGCGTTGCTACGTCCCATTGCCCCTCGATCATCTCGTCGGTTATTTGAGCCGGCGTTCGATCTTTTAGCAGACTTTCTAGACCGCTGATCAAGACCTGGAATCGCTGATCTGTCGAGTCCTTCAGTTCCTCCGCCAGTGCTGATTCTACTCTGCTCAAAAAGCGTTTTGATTGGGATTTATCTAACATCTAGCACTCGCGCTGGTGCTTTCTGCGCCAATAGATTCTTGATCGTCGGCTATTTCTCGTAGAGTGAAGTTCTGTCCTTGGTTTGTAGCGAATTGACTCCACTGCGTTTTAAAATGCAAGGAAAAGTAGTGGAGTCAGTCCTACTCACATTGCTAATAAAACGTAATATTAGTTTTTATTGGCTGTTGACTCCCAGTGGCGTGATTTCAAAACGGTTTACGATATTTTTGCGATTATTTGCATAATCTGGTCGTAGAGATTACTCAGATCCCAGTATTTGTATGGATAAGAACCATCTAGCACATCGGATTCATTATCCGATGGTCTAAGAGATTAGGCCTAATAGCTAGCTTGTACATTTTCTAACTAATGATTACGGGTTATTTTTTGGTTACGATTGATGCGTAAATTTTTGATTGAGCCAAAATGATATCAGTTATTGTTCATAATTCTTTTGTGCCTTCCAGCTCGCACAATTGTGAAATAGAATTTCTAGCTAATAAATACGTGCTAAAGTATAAGACATGAATGAAGAAGAAAAATACCTTTTTGATTTGCGCGGCTACCTTGTTGTCAAAAATGCACTGACTGAAAAACAAGTAAGGAGATTATCGAAAATTGTCGATGACAAGATAGAAAGATCTAAAGAGGAGAATTTTACTCCTGATAAAAAACGTAATCCTGGGGGATCAGATCGTACGCGGTTCGATAACGCAGATGATATGGCATGGTCTTCACCTGCTTTACTAGATTGGGGTGGTCCATTCATTGACCTTATCGATATTCCTACTATCACTCCATACTTGGAGACCCTACTTGGAGTAAATTACCGTCTTGACCACGACTACATGCTTATTGCAAATAAGGAAATCAGCCGTCCATTATCCCTGCATGGCGGAGGTCAGGGAGCTGGTGGAAGGAAAGACCTCGTGGGGCCAACCGATGGGGGGCAATGCTTCTACCGCTTTAGCAATGGTCGATTTTTCAACGGTCTGATTGCTGTAGCATTTGAGTTAAACACAGTTTCTCCAGAAGATGGTGGATTTGCCTGCATACCAGGTAGCCACAAATCAAATTTTGAATTACCCGAGAAGTGGAGACCAAGGCTTACATCATCTGACATACCAGATTTTGTGGATCGCGTTTCGGTATCTTCTGGCGATGCTATCATCTTTACCGAAGCTTGCCAGCACGGCACCTTACCTTGGAACAAAAAAAGTGAGCGTGAGCGCAGAACTTTGTTTTATAAGTATTGCCCCCATGCAGTTGCTTGGAGTCCGTGCTACTACAATTCTGACCATTATGAGGGGCTTACTGAAAATCAAAAAAATATCCTGATGCCTCCTAGTGCTTTTGGTCCAGACAGTCGTACAAGCTTAATATGGAAAAAAGCGCAAGCCGAGCAAGCTGAACTTATAAGGCTTAGATCGAGGGGAAACAGTCAAGTATAAGCCCAGAGAAAACTGAATGTTTTTTATCGCGGTACAGCTGCTTACCTCCTATCTTCCGTCATTTATTTCTCCGCTCACTTGCATCGCTTCAACGGCTGATTCCACTAGTTAATGCATCGGATTGGTAATCCGCTGCATTAGTAATTAGAAATAAGTCGATGGGGTAGTGCCAAATATATGAGGGACGTTCAAAATTAATGTTCCATATGGCAATAGAACATAACTAGATTCATTGCTTCATAGACCTTTTTTCCAACCATAAAGTGAAAACAGACCTGAAAGTGTAACCAGAATAAAGACTGGTGGAGGTGGACCTGAATTTAGATAAACATGGTGAAAAATACCAATGCCCAACATCGGTATTGTGAGAAGTGTATTTGCAAACAAGACACGTTGGATAAATGTGAGATTATCTATTCCGGAAAGAATAATTAGAAAGATTCCAAAACTTACAAAAATCGTAGCATTCACATCCCCCCAAGCTCTAGCAGTCGTAATAACTTCTTCGGAAGTGTCTGCTCCGGGAAGTATTTCTGGGGTTATCCAGAGCACTTGTAAGACAAGTAATCCTAGAAGGATGAAACAGATTGCAGATATGCGTAGGGCCAGCCTTGCTTTCATAATTTTTCCATAGGTTTATCGACCTGATAAGAGCACTGATTCGCGCTGACCAGCATCGGATTGGTAGTCCGTTGTTTTCTAAATTAGCTCATTAACTTTTTGACTTCATATCTGGCAGAGTTCATCTCATGTTTTTGGATTGAAATAAATCATTCATTTATTTTCTTGACTGTCTACATCTCTTACTTAATAAGCTAGTTCTGCTAAATAAAACCCCCTGTGCGCAAAATCTTTTGGCCGGTTTTCAACAATGAAAGGAAGCGAAATGGAAGAGAGACATTTCTTTGCAGTACACACTTTCATCTCAGAAGAGACGCGGGAGGCATATCTAACACCACCCGAAAAACGCAATCCTCCTGAAAAAAGACGAACTGAACGTGAATGGGCCGAGTTTGCCAACGGGAAGTATGCGAGATGCATGTCAACGTGGGTTGGTAACGAAGAGTTCTTTTATTGTCATTGGATTGCTAAGAGTGAGCAAGATGTTTACAGACAACTCGAAGAATTCGATCTAGAAGGAACAATTCTGCAAACAATGGTGCATGAAGTACATCAATTTATGTCTGCTTACCGTAATTCCAGTGAAATTCTTGAGCAGTTTCCAGAAAATGGTACAACATGGTGAAAACTACTTCTATAGATTAAATATTGCTGGAATCAATCAATGTATACTTTCCTCAAAAGTATACATTGGACTGCTGAGATCAACCTGCCCAGCAAATCAAATTTGTTGACTAGTTTGTTGGCTAGTCTGCCTGTTTTTGATTTTAGCCTTCTTGAATGCTGACAATTCGATTCCTTAGATAAGCACCACACCTTCCCAGATCCTCTG
>PBWC01000011.1 GCA_002729095.1 Methanobacteriota archaeon | reverse complement strand
GTCTTAGGGATCTTTTGGAAAATGTACTTATAGGGCGGAGACTTAAAGCAAACGATCCAAACCATCATCGCAAATATGCAGGTTCCCATAATAATGATAGTGCTCATGACCATACAAATGGACATCAACAGTCATCAAGACCTCAAGGATCTCTTTACAATAGTAGAGATAGTAGTTCTGGTTATGTGTGTCATAACGAGATGCATATTAATACTCCTGGTTTAGCTCGTATGCTTAGTGTCGCACAAAGTAGTGGGATTGGAGATAGCCATCATCAGCATCGACATCAACATCACCATCATCATCATCATCATCATCATCGTGATTCAAGTAAAAGCAGTTATTTAGATGGTAGTCTCAGTACAATTCAAATGGCCGGGTTTTTATTATTAGATCCAGTTTCCATGGGCTTGCATCTAGATGCTGCTTTGACAGTACCTTCTAAACCAACCCGATCTCGAAGGCGATTGATGCGACGTCTTCAAGTTGCAGGATCTATTCGGATAGCAGTGTTATTAGGTAGATCCTGGCGTCAATTTCCGTCACCGTTGGTAGCTGCTGGTCTTTTGGGAACGAGTTCCTCTGTCGTATCTTCATATGGAGGACAACAACCATTTGCTTTGAGTGCGCTCATTCAACATAATAAATCTCAATTAGAAGATATACGACAAGTGGTAATACATCTCAAAGGAGTAGCTGAAGCTTTATTGGTCGCGCGATGCAAAGATGGACTACTGCGCAATATGGAGCAATTAGCAGGTCACGTGGCTACGTTAGAAGCAGAACGAAAGGATGCAGTTGATATGCGTAATAAGATAGAAAATTGGTTGGTGCAAGTAGAAACTGGTCAAAACGTTTCTTCATCTTCATTAGAGAGGGATGGAGTCGAAGACCAGACAAGCAAGAGACATGCAAATACTCATGCTGATGGAGGAGTAACATCTATGACTAGTTCAGAACCAGGTCTAGAGGGTCAGAGCCATAGCCCTTTATTGAAATTCCAGTCGTCAGAGCGTATTAGATCACGATTAGCATCCGGATTATCTGGTTTTTGTGCGCAAATTTGTGGACATAAAAGGATGTATCTCGAGGCCCACATCTCCATTCGACCAACATGGACTACTCATCATCACTCACACAGTGAGGATGGCACTCATGATACTAGTCATAGTACTGGGCATCATAGTGGGCGTCGCCATCACCATCATCACCCTGCTCAGGAGCATGACTTGGAGAACATTTCCGATGCCAACACATCTCGTCATGTCGTTTTGGTTCTAGCAGCTGATGGTAAGTGGATTCGTGAAGCCAGTCCTGTGACTACTATACATATGGATGAGAATACTATTGGAGACGGATCTGCATCAGCATCAGAACATCATCATCAAGGTACATTCACTACTGCAGTAGATCCTCAAACTATAGATTGGCATCGTATATGCCTCTGGAGCAGTCACAGCTCTGGTCATCCAGCTCAAGCTGTACTGAATATGGTTGAAGAATTAGAAAAACAGATAGAAGCTGAGTTGCAATTTAGTACTACTGCTGGGAACTCTGGTGCAAATAATAATTCCAACATTAATCCTACATTGTTGGATATAAATACCACACTTATCTTAACTTGTGAGCCTTTTGAAGGTGTAGCACCTGAGGTCAAATCCGCTGGTGTGACAGCTGCTTGTACAGGTCATGTGGCAAGATGCTTGGCTACATGGTTGGCCGTCCATCACCGCACAGTTTGTCGTTCTAATTCTGATCATCATCACCACCATCGTCATCATCATCATCATCATGGTCATAATAATAATGATTATAATAGATCAAAAGGTTCCACAAGACTACTAGGACAACTTGTTGGTGATAGCTTAGGTGCAGGGCTGCCAGCAATCACTGCATTGATTGGTAGGCATGTCGTAGGCTCCGATTTACAGGCCGATTATGAAGAAAGTCATGTAGAAAGTGATTTTCAGGGTAGTGTTGAAGCATCTGGAGCTATGGAGGGACAAGCTGTTGCATCACCTGCGGAAGTATCACTTGCTTCAGAAATGAATACTGGAAAGAATATTATTGTGCGTAAATTATCTACTAGACATGTTGTACATTTATTGCAGTTTTGTTATGAATCAACGCATGGTACTCCTACATCTACCTCTGTTCATGGTTCCCACCGAATCAATCAACACCAGCAACATTATTCTCATCGACATTCTGGTATAAAGCAAGCTGAACTAGTTGGATTTCAAGATGTTTTATCTTTGTTCTCTCTGGATAATCACAATAGCAATCACAGTCATCGCCATCATCAGTTTCAACACTCATCTGCTAATGGCGGCGACCCATCCGCAACACATGATACTCATTCCAAAGGCCAAACTCCACAATTATTTCCTCACAAGTTAGTATTGTTAGCTGCTCCTAGTGGTGGTGTAGATGTAGCGTTATTACGAGGAACTGCAGTAATACCTTATTTAGCAGCTTGTGCAGGTATAAATCTCGGACAAAATACTAATATTGCTATGTCTAAAGGACGTGGCTCAAGACAACCTCGCAGTCAGATTGCGGATAATTTCATCTCAGCGAATCTAGGGGATATTGAACCGACTGGTCTCTACATTGTGCTCACTATGCCTTACGAACGACAGACAGCAGTCTTTGGTGACACACTTACTGGTACTGGAGGTCACAGTAACAATCATGGCCATAGTAATGATCACCATACTCATGATCATTATTTGAAAAATGGCCGATCCATCAGGCACCGTAACGGCGGCACATGGTTAGTAGTGTTTATATTACGAGTGGAAGATCCTACGGAAACAAGACGAAATTCATCTAGGACTACTACTACTCAAGCATCAGGAGCAACGTCTAGTGATGTTCGTCCCAATCATCATCATCATCATCATCATCATGATCACGGACATTTGACCCAATTAGGATCTAGTAAACCCATCACTTTCGGTTGGCCATCTCTAGTCTCTCTTACTGCTTTGAGAACAGTGTTTCTGTCTGTGCAATCACTTCTCTCTCTAGAAGGTGCCATGGGTCGACCCATTTTTTCCCATTTTTTCCTGCGTTCAGCGATGGAGTTGTTGGTAACTGGAAGTGGCCATTCTCATGACCATGATGTACAAGACAGTAGTAAATCTCAGCGAATGGGAGATGTTAATGATGATAGGGATCGTATCACATTGGGTGCGTCTGTATCTGTACGTAACAAAGACCAATCACGTCGTGCTGCACTCCGAGCTCGTCGTAGATCTGGACTGAAATCCACTCAAGTACATGAAGTCACAGTCCAAGGTATGTTAAAGAATCTATTAGCTTTGACATCTGCAAAGTTAGGAAGAATGTTGGTACATAGTATTGATACTGGTACTTCTTCTTATGATTACATGGACGGTGACAATGAAAATGATGATTCTTCTGTTTCTAGTGGCTCTTCCAGTGGTGTTGATGCCGCTAATGTATCCCTACCTCGTCATGCACATTGTTTCTTATTGCATGATTTATCAGTTGCAAGTGGTCATGTTTTACCTTCAAAACGTATCTATGGACATATTAAGATGTTCAGTGGCCTAGCAAATGCTGATGAAGGTGATAGTGATGGAGAGGGAGAAGATGATGATTGTATATTGGCAGGAAGCCATCAAATTTTATGCAGTATTGGTGATGCTCAAATAGATTTGACTGAGTATGGTACTGGTGAAGCAGAAGCACCTAATGGATCTGTTACTACTGCATTATGGTCTCTAGACACTCTGTATGGTGATTCATTATACAATGGTGCTGCTGACACTAGCTCTGCAACCCCTTCTGCAACCCCTTCATCTGTCGGTGAAGGAGGAGGTGTAGGTGTCGGACAAGATAGAGTATTAAAAGGAAGTCTACCTACTGCTTTGATGGATGCGGATATAATCGTACGTTTAAAATTCTACTTACCTTCATCTGTTTCGCACATCCTAAATCAAGCTTATAAGGTATCAAAATTGATGCCTCACAGCGAACAATCATATCATCATAGTCACGGACATCAAGGTCGATCTCAAGAGAGGCAGGTACTAGCCGTTGTACTTTTCCCACTGTATGGTGGAGGAATTGAGTCTTCTTTGAACACGGAGGGCTTACTGCGCACTACCCCAGCTTTACTAGATCTATTAGGTATTAGTGCTAAGGTATCTGGGCTTATGCTTAAAACTTTTGCACCATTCTGGTCTCATCCTCATGCTATTAAATTGGCACATAAGACTATTTGCGATACTACCCAGGCTTTGTCTGCTGCTAGTGGTGATATTGATGGTAGTAATAATAGTGCTACTGGAAATGATTTTATTGTTTCAGCTGCTGTCGGAAGCAAACCATATCGATATCACACTGACACTGAAACTGAAACAGATGATGCTTTTGCTGGTGTTGGTAGTCAGGCAGATTGGTCATCACTTATTCAAGATATTCAGTCACTAGAGCAAGAAGCGAATCATTCTGCAATCATTAGGAGAGCTTTAAAAGACAGTCAACGTCGGTGTGATATACTCAGTCGCACTATTGTATCAATATCAGGTGCAATATGCCCTGAAGATGTAGCAAAAGAAATCTGGTTTGATATTTTAGAGAGTAATCGTAATATGTCCATAGGTACAAATACTGCTCCTAACGATGCTACAGATTTGAAAAATTCACATGGTAATTGGCAACTTCAATTAGCAGATGTCAATCTTGGTTCATGTGAAGTATCTGCAGTAGATAATCTCTGTACCTGCCTCTCAGTCATCGCTGATTATCAGGGTCGTCTTCAACAAGATTTTTTGTGTATGTTGTTACGTTATGGAGGATTAGTTGCATTAGAAGAAGCTACAAATGTATTGACTGCAGCTGCGAAGACTATTGGAGAAGAATTACATGCTCCTCTACCTAGTCCTGTAGTATGGTGGTCCCATGATATTGCCACAAGGCCTGATCACGAAGTAAATTCCTCACCTGCAAGAGGGTCTGGTAGAAATAGCAATAATAATGGCAACAATGGTAGATCAAATTCATACACTATACCTATCAAAAGTAGAGAGCATTTGGCTATTAGGGGAATGTACAGTGTAGACATGTTAGAAAGTGCTATTCGAACAGGACAGAGGGTACAATTCACTGATACTGTTGGTGGAACTAGCGGTGTTAGTATTTTAAAACCTCGTATTGCCAGTAAAGCAGAAACTACTGCAGCTGCTGCAGCTGCAGCGGTAAACGGCAATATTAGTTCAAATGTCGATAACGCGAATATTAGTACAATGGACTTCTTTAGTAGTTTGTTACATGATAATGCAAAAGGTAGAGATGATTCTGGCGGGCGTGTAACTTCAAGTAATCAGGATTTGAGAATAGGACTAGGAGTCACACACACTCTTGGTTCAAAGACTGAAACTGTGGTATATTCTCCACTACTTTATCCTAGTAACCCTAAGAACGAGTCTTCTTCTAGAGTGTCCCATTCCAACCGTGCTAATATTTTGAACAATTCGCATCATCAAAGAGCTAATCTGGTACAAGCAGTGGTACAATACCGTCAAGTGGAATCTCGTGGCAGTAAACACAATGCGAATATCAATCATCACGATGGTAATTTAGGAACATCCATATCGGACAGTGATCATAACAATAGTAATAGTAACAGTAATGAGCCAATTTGGATGCCACCTACCAGCTCTAATGTAGGAGAAAGAGGTAGTACTTTAGCTGTTCGAATTTTTGAGTCATCTTTGTTGTCCCTAAGTGAATCTTTACGGTCAGTTTCTGCTGGTATCGATAGACCATTGATACAAATGCCACCAGCCAGTACTGCTGTTACATCAGCTTCTACGAATGGTAAGAATTCTTTAAAAGATCGGGACGTTATGAGTGGTCGTAATGATTATAATTCATCTAACATAATAGATGGTGGGATAATACCAATACTTCCCCGAGATGTAGCTCTGCAGAAGATTTACACACCATATGGAGGATTGTTATCCGAGTCTTTAAGTGCTTTATCTCAAGTTATCCGTGAAATAGTATGTGAAGGGGGAAAAGATGCCAGTGATGGTCCTATTTCTAATGCTTTACATACTGCTCTGAGAAGAAGACTTGCTATGGCAGCAGGTTCAGTGTTAGCAGCAATGATAGGCAGTCAAGCGCGTGTAGCTGTGCTCTTTTTTGATAGTCATAGCCATACACACACTCACACAGATGATCAAGGACGATTGAAACAGGAAAAAGTCGTGCCGTTGGGTGGAGATGATTTACATTTACATGGTCATAATCATCGCTATCCCGATGAATCTCTTTCTGGAGATCTATATTCTTTAGATTTGTTTGATGACGCTGCTACAGGTGATCATATTGGTTCTTATGTAAGCATTAACACCTTTGCCAATAAGTCTCTGTTCATTGCCGCTATATTTTTTGG
>PBWC01000074.1 GCA_002729095.1 Methanobacteriota archaeon | reverse complement strand
TAGATGGGCAGATGAGGGTACATTAGAGAATTTTCGTGCTTCTGAGGAGTATCGCAATAAAGAAGGAAAAATCATCCAATGCTTTACCGACGCAGGCTTCCAGATATCTGACGATATACTGTTTAATTCAACCTCGAAAATTTTGTACACTAACTAATTAATGTGCTTGTTTAGATTTTACTCTGCTGCTTGCATGTCTGCTAAACGGTCGCTCAAAAGAAGTAATGCTGATGCCCAAAGGCCAACAAAAATTCCTAAGTTCTCATCGTGTGCAAAGTAAATTCCAATACTAGCAAGAATCGAGACAAGACTCGCCCCAAAACCTATTTTTTTCCAATCCATATAATTCCACCTCCGTAATAACCAATCATTGTTTTAGTAAATAAAAGGGAGTAAAAAATTAACATTATTTTATTCATTTCTAATTGTATGAAGTTTAGCCAAACTAAAATCAGAATTATACTTAATCCGATTTCATACAGCAATCCTATGCTAAAATCTTTGAAATGTTCAAGCCTTTGATTTAGTGTTAAATCGGTTTAAATATCAAAGGATTCATTGACAACTGCAAGTTGGACGTGTTATGAATCGTAACGTGTTAGTTATAACATTCATCGGATCATTGCTGATTTTACCCGAGTTCGCTAGCGCAATGTGCGCAGATGCAGCCTCTTGCCGTATTTTTAGCGCTGGTATGTTTTTCATTCTGTGTTCTCCGATATATCTAATTGGGTTGATATTACTAGCAATTCCCGATTCCCGTTCAGCTTTGGTTGTGTTTGGGATTTTTGGATTATTAGCAACAATTCAGGCAGCCTATGCAGTGATACCAACACGTCCAGATTTGTTGTACTACCTGCCAGTTCATATTATTCCAACCGTGTTGTTTCTGTTTTTTGGCATAAAAAGTATCCGCAATCGTTCGAAAATTAGTGTTGTTGATGTACAAAATAAATTAATTCAGTAACATCCGTGAAACCTAACTATTATACGATATATCTCCAAGGACAGTGTATGAGAGTATCTGTAATCACCATTCTGCTTTTGACGGCCATGTATCCATTGGTTACATCAACATCACTTGAAGAGAATTCATTCGAACCACAGTTCACTGGTGCATCCGGTGTCGATGTAATTAGTGAAACTGAACCGAATAATGTCAATACTTCAGGTCAAGAAGTATACCCAGGCGACGTTGTCAGAGGTGCTGTGGACATGTGGGACGATAGGCATGATTGGTTCAATGTATGGCTTGAACCAGGTCAAACATTGTTACTAACTCTATCCCATGCATCCGGTGATGGTGTCTCAATGTCTGTTTGGGATGAAGAAAACACCCATCTTGGAGTAAGCAATCCAAGTAAGACACGTGACACCATATTCCTCGATGAAGATGATACAGATATGGGTGGCGCTTATTCAGTTTCAATCAATGCTACTATGACTGAAGCCGGTGGCGGCGCATATGTTCTAGAAATTGATGCAGGTTATACAGTACAATGGTATTCACCCGAAGTTGGATGGTATGCAGCATCTGAGCAATATGATGCCAATGGCGATTTAATGTACACTTCTAGTCTTTCCTCATATCAATTCGCTAATGCAAATACTACAGATAAACAATCAGCACCAGTATGGGCAAATGGAGATTTTTGGAATCTTACGGTTTCAATGCCAGAATTCTTTGGCACTTCATACGATGAGTATCATCAGATGACTGTAACAGGTTCTGAAACCGTATCAGGTAAAGAATGCTATCGTGTCAGTATCGCTGGTAAATCTACATTTGCAATGAATTTTGCCGGTTTGAGCACGACAATTACCGATGAGCAATCAGGAGTTGCTTGTTATGCAAAGGATACTCTATCATTGGTCCATGAAAACATTACTTACACATCAAAAACTGAGACTTCTGGTGGATTTGGAATGATGAGTACCTCAGCAAGAGAATGTACTGATGATTTTGGTGATCCGGACGAGGATTGTGATGGTGTATCAGATGATTGGGATGATTGTCCAGGCACTGCTCCTGGAGCAGAAGTTGATGGTTGGGGTTGTTCAGATGCCCAAAACAACGGCGACGGAAGCGGCGGCGGTGACGACGGTGGTAATGGAAATGGTGATGGAAACGACGGAGTTGCTGATGAAGACAATGACGGTGTGATCGATGACGATGATTTCTGTCCGGACACACCTATGGGCGAATCGGTAGATGCTTTCGGATGTTCAGATTCACAAAACGGCGGAGGCGACGACGGCGGAGGCGACGATGGTAGCGGCGACGGAAGTGGAAACAACAACGGCGGAGGCGACGGCGGCGGTGGATTTGGCGGACTAGATGACATTTGTATACCATCAGGAACTGATATGAGTACAGAAACAGTTGTAAAGTCTGATTTAACCTATCCTAACGGAATCAATGAGTTGAATTTCCCACTGACTGAAGGCAAGGTTTGGAGTGAAGCATCAGTTGGTACAGGGACAATTTCACTATCTATTGAAATGGATGGATGTACAATCTCAACCATGGATATGGATGATTCAGGGGCTTTACCGCTGAACTATCGTCATTTAGGCGACCAATCTTTCACAGTCGGTCAATCATCAGTAACTGCTACAGGAATCCAAGTATTTTCTGGAAGAGAAGGCAATAATGACTGGGCAACTCCCGACTTCACACTTCTACAAAGTGTTCCTGATGATGTAGCGAAAATGGGCTTGCCATTTGCTGCATGGATTAACGTAGTTGGATTCAATGAATTTGATTCAACTGTCAATATTAGTGCGAGTATTAATTCACAAAATGCTCCTTTAGCGTTCGACTCACAACAATTATCTGTCGATGAATTAGGTGCAGTAATTGTCGATACTATGAGTATGGAAAGTGGCAATTATGTTCTAACAATTACTGGTACTTCTAACGGCATGGAACGTTCAATCACGGTTCCTTTTACCGTTGATAATAATCCTGATTTTGAAATTGTAACACTTGACCCTTGGATTGTAATTCCTCAGGGAGTAGAGTGGGTAGTTCCTACACCAATTTTCATTGAACCAGTAAACGGTTTTTCTGGAGCGGATGTTACAGTTGGAGTTACAGTTCCTGAAGGTGTTTCCGCAAGTTTAGATTTCGCTACTGGTAAAGCACCATTTTTGTCAGTACTAACTTTGACAATTCCTAGCAACTTATCCGCTGGAGATTATACTGTAATTGTAACAGGCACTGCAGGTTCTACTGTTCACTCGGATGAAATCACATTTACTATTACCTCTATGCCTGAATTTTCATTGGAAATAGAAAACAGAGAGCAGATTATTACAGATGGTTCAATGACGATTAGTGGAGTTATTGATGCTCATAATGGGCTTGATTTAACTCTTGGAGGTGCTCTAGATATTCTTATTGAACCATATAATCAAGAATTGCTCGATTCTGCTGTAATAACATGGGGTTCAATAGATTCCGATGGAGATCTACCGTTCACAGTTACATTTACTGTTGACGAATCAACACCTCGAAATGAATATACTATCAACTTAAACGTAGTTTCACTAGATGGTGGTCTGGCTCATACTGCATCGGTAGCATTTGTCACAGAATCCTCTACCCTTGATGGTACTGCTATAGCAGCTGATAGTTCTGCGGTTTCATCCGGAAATACAAGCCAACATGATGGAACAGACAGTTCAGCAACAAGCATTACAAGTGAAGAAACCAAAGATGATGCAGATAAAGCAGATGATGAATCAGATTCTAAATCATCCAATACAGTACTTATTGTTAGTTCAACTATCGGTGTTATAGCAATTATTGGAGGTATTGCCTTTGTTGTATTAAGAAATAGAAACGGAGGGGCAAACAAGCAGTTTAGCCAACAAATTTGGGCTGACCAGACAAATATGGTTGCCCAAACTCAAATTCCAGGTGCACCGCAACAGATGATTCAACAACCAATGATGCAACAACCGATGGCGCAACAGCCAGCTCAACAAATGCATCAACCAATGGCTCAACAACCAGTTCAATCAATGCAACCTGTACAAACACAACCAGTTGCCTCAGTCCCACAAATGGCAACACCACCACCTCCGCCAGCCCAACCGACTACAGTGGCAGATTATACTGGGTTACCAGCCGGAGGTCAGTACGATCAATCTACTGGACAGACAATCTACATTCTACCAGATGGCGCAAGATGGCAAATGATGAGCGATGGAAGTTTTACTAAACTGTAAAATTCAAACCTAGTAATTATTGAAATTACTTAGTGATTTTTTTTGCTCTAATCCACATATCGCAGTCTGGATATTTTGGAAAGAACTTGAACGTTGCGACATGACCTGGAAGGAAGAATCTAGCAACCTCTTTCACCAGTTCTAATGGGCTAAATACTGGATATTGAGCCATTCTGTAATTTTTCGTCTGGATAACTTTCATCCCTAGATTTTCTAATAATTCAATCAGTAATTTTTTGTTGGTAAAACTTAGATGGTCGGGTAAGGAATATGGTTTGTGATGATACTTAGCAGGAAGGTGTGCTGAATCACCGGTTTGCAGTAGAAGTTCTCCACCTTCGTTCAACATCTTACACCATTTTGCAATATCTTCAGGCGGATTTGGCAGATGGCTATACACATTAAGAGCAGAGATAACATCATATTTTTCTTGGTGAGTTTCCAAGTCGAAAAACCGGATGTCTAATCCCCTTTCTCTTGCACCTTCCTGTTTCTTGACATTTGGTTCAATGCCAATAATTTCGATGTTATCGCCGCCAAAAGTTGTCAGGGTTTCCACAAATTCTCCATGTCCGCAGCCAATATCTAGCCAGGATACTTTTTTGTTCTGGCTAAATAAAATAGCATAATTAAAATCATTTAATCTAGAAAGATATGTATCTTTGAGATGATTTTGGAATTTTCCAGTCACTTTTAGTAGTTCATCGCCCCTATGCATGCCAGATTTTGATGCTTCAGTAATCTCTTCAAGACCAGGACGTGGATTAAGATAAACTAGGTCACAATCTCCACATTTGACAATATTATGGCCGTTTTCACTGTCATAATGCGTTTTGTTGCTAGAATGACAAATGTAGCAATCTACCTCTATCATATCCGGGGGGATACGGGAGTTGAATTAAACTCACCGATATTATTCAATCGAAATATATGTTGTTACTTAACATAATCATCGAGGAAAATAATGCATTGAACTGTTTAAAAGTGCTCGTGCCGGGATTCGAACCCGGGTCGACGGGATGAAAACCCGCAATGATGGACCTGGCTACACCACACGAGCGACTGCCAAACAACCCGACAAATAACCTGTTCATAACGGTTAGGTATGAATAATTTACATTATTGAGCCGAATCAAGGTTTTCTTCTATGGTCAAATTAGACCACCAAGACCACACTAGCCATAGTAAAACACATGACACAATCATTACTATTCCGATTAGAATTTCATTATCGAGAAATGTATTCATAGCATCCAGTGCCTTTTTGCCATATACTCCAATTAGAATTGCCTCTAGGCCAAATCTTAGACTTCTTCCACAAAGTCCTGCAATAATAAACGCCTTACGATTCATCTCTCCCATTCCAGCGACCCATCCAAAGACCTTGTATGGGATTGGGGAAAAGGCGGCGATGAAAATTCCCAGTGTGCCATACCTAGTTGTTAGAGCTTCTAACTTTTTGATGTGCTTTGGTTTGGCGAATTTATCCAGTAACTCTCTGCCCCACTTTCTTCCAATCAAGTAACCAATATATGATCCTGCAACAGAAGACAATGTTACCACTAAGAACAACCATGTGATAAGCGGAATTTTACCGGCAGCATCGTAAAGCATTGGTAGGTACAGCAAATCGGGAGGTACAGGTTGAATGATTGCCTCAGTAAATGATACCACTGCAAGTGTTGCAGGTCCAAAAATTTCGAAGAAGTCCAAGATGGAATCCTTCCACGACATGAGTGCCGGTCTGGCTATCAAGTATTGAATGTGCGCATAATCGGTGGGTTGATGGAGTACTTTATTCGACGCTTGTAATGATGCGAGTCCTCGATACTGCTGCCCTACTTCATTGGCCAGCAGATAAGTTAGTCGGCGGAATATGTGCTGAAAGCCAGCGGCAAGAGATTGAAAGAGTCAGTCCTCAGCGTTCAATGTTGGTGTTCGCACTTGATATTGATTGGCGACAGGTTCCTAGCGATTGGTTGAAAAATGCTCGCGAGATAGCTGCTAAATCTGGTGACCTTCCAAGACTTTCAGATGTTGATTTAGATATTTTAGCATTAGCATTAGGCTTAGATTTGCCACTGATAACAGACGATTATCGCTTGCAAAATACGATGAAGAATGTTGGAAAAAATATTTCTTCAGTTGATACTAAGGGCGCAAAGCAAGTTTGGAAATGGGAACTAAGGTGTACAGGTTGTCGTTCAAGAACTGAAGTTCCTACCTACGTTGACCGTTCAATAAAAGGTCCGGTAATGGATTGCGATAGTTGTGGTTCACCTATGATGTTGAAAAGAGTGAAGTGATTATTCTTCGGAATTGATCGCTTCCAGTGCAGCGACTTTCTTTTCAACTTCTTCTACTTCCATGCCAGTAGGGTCTATTCCTACTGCTTTAGCACGAGCTGCTAATGCCTGGCTAGGTGTCCTTCCATCAGCCTCAAGATCTGCTTTAGTTTCTTCGAGTTTCATTGCATTTGTCGATTGTTCCAATCCTTTTTGGAACTCACCTTTGGACCGTCCTAGTGCATTAGCCATCTTGGGTAATCGTTCAGCACCGAATAAAACGAAAAAAATGACGAGCAGTACTATGATTTCAAGGGGTCCTAATCCTCCAAACATTCCTCTTCCTCATCTTTGGGCAGTAGTTAGGTGTGTTAAGGCTTCGCAAAAGAATAACTCAAAAATACCATTTTAGCCACCAGAGACCGGTGGCAATAATGCTACTTCATCACCATCTTCTAACATTGAAGATAATTCACATCTATTGCCATTCAGTGCTACAGTTAGTCCTTGGTCAAGCCATTTTTCGATTTTTAGAATACGAATCAAATGCTCAATAGTTGAATTATTATCTAAAATTACAATTTGATTCTGTGCGATTTCGTCTTTCAGTGGTCCAAAAGCAACAACAGAGACTGAAACTCTCGCATTTTGCTCGGCCATGTTGATGCTTTGAAGCGGTAGTTTATCAACGCAGTTCTATCGAACTATATTCATGCGACCCGTGATGCAAGCAACTCAATTATGGAAAATTTATGCTTCCGGAGATTCGACAGTCCAAGCAGTTCGCGGTGTCGACGTCTCAATAATGGAAGGTGAGATGATTGCAATAATGGGTCCCTCTGGTTGTGGAAAGACAACACTACTCAATGTACTGTCAGGAATTGACCAACCTAACTCCGGAGAGGTATTGATTGCTGGAAAGCCGATGTATTCTGTTTCAGATGATATAAGGACTCAGATGCGTGCAGAAAATCTAGGATTTATCTTTCAAGACTTTAATCTGCTACCAGTTCTTTCCGCAGTCGAAAATGTCGAGTTACCGCTATTGCTCCTTGGCAAATCAGCAACTGAATCAAGAAAAACAGCTTTAGAGGCGCTGGAATCTGTTGGTTTGGGCGATAGAAGCGACCACAGACCAACCGAATTATCTGGTGGCCAGCAGCAGAGAGTTGCAGTGGCTAGGGCAATAGTTCACCATCCTAAGGTAATTTTGTGTGATGAACCTACTGGTAATTTAGATTCTGCAACGTCGAATACAGTAATGGAACTTCTCAAGGAGATAAATAACAAATTGGGAACTACATTCTTGTTGGTTACTCACGACAAAGAAATTGCTTCAAAATGCAGTCGAGTAATGCATATGGATGACGGATTGATAATCGATAGTGGTAGAGGCGAAGAGGAGGAGTGATTCTGTTTTTCGAGTCACTTATCCTATTGGTTTTGATTGGGATTCCCTGTGGAATTTCAACTCTACTGATCGGAAGAAATCGAAAATTAGCTCTATTCACAATTGCATTATTGATATTAGGTCCTGTAGTTGATGGTATTATTGCATTTCTAATACTCAGGTGGTTAACCATCGATGGACTAACGTTGTGGGCTGGAGCTCTGAGTTTCGCATTGATAAGTCACGTGTTAATTCAACCATTACTGGTTCCACAAAGGTTGGTTGTATGGAGGCTGGCCAAAGAAAATGTTCTTCGAAGAAAAAGACAGGCTGCTCTGTTGTTGGCTGGTTTAGTTATCGCATCAGCGATAATAACATCCTCTCTGGTTGTTGGAGATTCATTAGACGCTACAGTTAGTTATGAAATTGAAGCATCTTGGGGTGAAACCGATGTAACTTTATCCGGATTTGATATGAGTACTGGGGAGAGAGTGACATTTTCCGAAAATGTTGCCAATAATTTGTGGGATGAAATCCAATTAGATGACTCATTAAGAGTTGATGTAAAGGGCCAACAGCAAGGTATTATTTCTGGTGCTAGCATCAAGTCACCAAGTGGTAAATCACTTCCTACAGTAACTTGGGCAAGTATGAACTCGAGTATAGATTCACAAGCAGTCTGGCCGAATTTGGGTTCATCTGCAAATGGCATTCGATACATCGATATTGAAGAACAGAATACGATAAGTGACCAAACTCAAATTGTGGTAAATGAAGTGCTATCCAATGAACTTGACTTATCTGTTGGCGATACTGTTGAATTGGGATGGTATGTAAGCACTGATGAAGGAAGAAAAAGAGTTGAGGGCAATGCAACTATTTTTGAGGTTGTTGAAAATGAAGGTATGGCAAATCTTGCCGGAACCAAATCTCCCGCTATGTTTACCGATTTATCCACCGCTCAAGAATTGCAGAGATTTGATTCCAAACTAAATACGGTATACTACGCACTATCTGGAGATGTTGATGACGAAGAAACTATTGAACCAGTTATAGAGCAGTTAGGAATTTTCCTTAACCAGACATTAACAGCCGAAGATGTCGGATTTTCGTTAGATTATGAGGACCAGTCATCTTCTCTTTCTCTCTCCACAAATAAAGGACTAGGGCGTTTACAAGGCGAAGATGTTGTTGCTCTGCGTGAGAATTTATCCAGCATAATCCCTAATAGTTCTTTGATGGAAGTACTACAGATTCCATTAATAGAAATAGATTATAACAACGAACAATTACTAACTCTATCTTCTTCAACGGTAACAGACATAAAGCAAGGAAAAAGTGCACTGTGGCATGTATCAGATTCCGGCTTTGGCTTTCAAATTGGAGGTAATGGTTCATCTTGGTTATGGCAGGTAGATGGGCTTGATAGAACATATGATTTTACTCTAAATAGTGAAGGTGACAAAGGTGCAGTAGCGTACTCAAGTGGAATAGTAATTGCCAGTGAGGACGATTCAAATGAAGAGTATTGGGCAAAGCAAGAAACGAGTGGTATAATACATTCAATTTCTGCTGTTGAAAATACTTGGTGGGCTGTAGAACTGGATGAAGATGAGTTATATTTACATCAGTATAATGAAGATTTATCAGCCGATAACAAAGCCAAACTTTCGCTAAATTTACCATCAACTGTTAGAAGCATAGACTTACAATTCGATGAGGTGATCTATTTAGAAGTGGAAGGACTGCTAAGTGTTGATAGATATGTTTCAGATTCCATTGCTTTAGATGCCAATTTTTCTGTGTGGGTGGAAGATCAGTATTGGCCGGAGTCTAATCAACAACCATCAAATCAATCTTTACATTTCGAATGTAATTCAGTCGCTGTTTTACTAGACTCTTTTGGTGGGAATTGGTGTTCTTATGATGAAGGATTGTTACGATGGCAAGGTTCCGAAATTGAATCTATACGTCTACCAATCCTATCGAGTGCAGGAGGATTCGGAGAATTACCTCAATTACTTCTGGCCTTTGAAGGAGCGCAATCACCAGTAAATGTCAGTGGCAATAGTATCTCAATCAGCCAAAGACTTGCTACTCTTGGGTTGGCTGAAAACAAAGGTGAATTATGGGTAAAGGGTCTAATTCCTTACGCTTTTGGTAATGATAGTGCCCTACGCTTGAATACATCTGGGATTTATGGTCAAGAAGAAGGTCTAGAATCACTTAGTGACCTAGATAGTGTGGTTTTAGGATTTATATCGTTACAATATGCTGAACAACTTTCAGCCGCCGGTATTGATGAACGTTCGATTGTCATTATTGGAGGTGGACAACTTCAGTCACAAGACATGGGTGAAAGAGATGATGCGATTAACAGTCTATCTAAGTGGCTAGACGATCGTTCAGACAGCGATGACTTGGGGGCATCGTTTACCGCTGTAAAAGTAGAGGCTAGTAAAGCAGCTGCTCAATCATCTGGGGTAATTGCAGGCATGTTCCTGGTATTTGGTACATTTACTATTGCGGCAGGAGTTCTTTTGGTTTTGACAATTATTCTGATGTTAGCAGAGGCCAGACGAAGTGAGATGGGTGTATTACGGGCAATAGGAATAAGCCGTTCTGATGCAAGAGCATTAGCCATTCAAGAAGGAGTAATTGTTGCATCTATCGCAGGTGTTTTAGGTTCAATTCTTGGACTATTACTAGCCTGGGTAATTAGTGTAGCATTCGACAATATATTTGCTGCAGCCGGCTCAGATTTATTCACCTTCGCTTGGGAATGGTCATCTGTTTTTGCAGGATGGGCATGGGGCTTCTTGATTGCAATCATTACCTTGTGGTGCTCCGCATTATGGACCTCTAAGTTGAATATAGTTTCAGCCTTGAAAGGTGGAATGATAAGAGTGCAGAGCACGATTCCGTGGCTTCTACTTCTTTGTCAAATTTCTACATTCGGTGGTTCTGCAATATTCTACTTAATTCTCCTTGTATTAGGGTTTGATTCAGGAATCGCGTACCTATTGTGGACAGTTGGTGGAGTTTTACTAATTCTTACCCTCGTACCTCTTTTCACTTGGGAATTACCAGTTGTTTTCAAAGAGAAGAGCGCGAAGTGGCAGAAGCGTGCAAGACACAGCAGCAGGAACACATTGGCTTGGACAGGCGGCTTAATTCTCATTTGGACAATTGCCCTTGAACCCTTTGACCCAGTTCGAAACAATATGACTCCGGATGAGATTTCTTTTATCCTGCTAGGCTTGTTTGAAGTATTTGCTGGAGTTTTACTTCTAACTAGTGCGGCACCTATCCTAGTTTCAAGAATTGGCCGTTCTCAATTTTTCACTAAACGTTGGGGTCCTGTACTGCCTGTTGCACTAGCGCATCCCCTAGCAACCCCGGTTAGGACAGCAGTCGTTATGGGTATGTTTTCTATAACTGTATTTTCAGTAATTGTCTTAGGAGGATATACCGAACAATTTGACAACTATTCTAGTTCTTTTGTTGAAGATACTGAAGGTGAGTTTGAATTGATGCTTACCGCTTCGAGGTCTAGACCTTTGGAATTATCGAGTGATCCATTAGAATGGAATCTGTCTACGCCATTAGAACAAGACATTGATGCTGTTGGAAAGGTGTATCGGTCAGAGGTATTTTTACAAGATAGCAATGATGAAAGAATGCCCTATATTTTACGAGGCTTCGATAATAACTTTGCAAGTCACGGAGGTCTTCCTCTTCACCTGTGGGATGAGTCATTAGGAGATACTGCTGAAGAAGTGTGGATTTCAATTGGAAATCGCGACGACATCGTTCTGGTTGACGCCTCTTTTGGTTTAGAATTAAGCACAGATGGGACGGGCATTTCTGTGATGAGTTTTTCAATTGGAGATTCGATTTCTCTAATTGATTTATCCAACCCCGGAAATAGTAGAAATGTTATCGTTGGAGGATTCTTGAAACAGTCTTCATATTTGTTCTCTCCAGGTGTATGGATAAACTCAGATGTTGCCGAGGAACAATTCGATGCTCGTTTAACCCGGATGTATGTTAGTTTATCCGATGACGTTCAACCGAGTTACAACTTTGATTCTTCTCAAGTACAAACTCTCTCTGCCACAGGCAAAACAGCAGAATTGAGAATTGCGTCCGCAGAGTTGGCCGAGCACCTCGAGGAGAAGTTGAATGATGAAGGTGCTACAGTATCAGTCATATCAGATGATGTAATTTTAATACAATCGCTAGTCATTGCAATACTCGGAATATTCGAAGGATATTTGGCTCTGGGATTGGTTGTGGGAATAGCGGGGATTGGTGTAGTCACGGTTCGGTCTGTTTCAGAACGACGCAAGACAATCGGTATTTTGAGAGCACTTGGTTATCGAAGAAAAATGGTAACAGCAAGTTTCCTAATCGAAGTCTCATGGGTTGGTGTTTTGGGTATACTGAATGGTGTTTTAGTAGCATTAGGCTTCCACTACTCACTTTATCGAGCATTCTGGGAAGATCAAGGTGCAGATTTTACTTTGCCTTGGCTGTCAATAGTTACTATCCTAGTAGGGGGATGGAGCTTGATTTTACTAGCAACCTTACTCCCGATTAGGTCCGCTTCGAAAGTTCCGCCATCTGCAGCGTTGAGAGATATTTAGCCAAACTTGTTATTTTTGATTATTATAAAATCCATTTTTTTTCAAATTTTACAATATTTTTTCACTGCTGTAATCACAAATAAACCACTCCATTCTACTTAGTAAACGACTTACTCAGCGGTCAAATTCTATAATTTCATGGAATTTTGAACCTAACTAAACCTTCCCATAGTATAAATACGGCATTTGACGTGGAGCGGAATACCGAACCGTCGGAGGTATAGATATGAATAAAATGACCCCAATGATTCTCGTCATGCTGATGTTGACTAGTGTACTAGCAAGTATCGATTATGCCGAGTTACAAGAAACGAAAGAAATTGAAGACACAAACGCCCGTGCAGAGGCTGACCCAGAAGTTGTTGTGATAACCTCTCCTAGAGAGACTACATGCACAATGTCTGGTACATGTACTGATGAATTATTATCAGGAATCCCTGTAGATTTCAAGGCTTACCTTAGAAATTCAGGAGATGCTGACCTAACAAACATGCAGTACCAGGTTACTGTTTACATAGATGAAGGCGGAACCAAGGGTGCAATTGCTAAGGATTCAAGCGGAAATGATTTGGCTTGGGACAATGCTAACGCAGTTTGTAGTTTCACAGGTTGTCAAGAGACAACTGTTGCTGCTGGAGACTTTGTCGGTGGAGGGGAACTAACTCTAAAGGCATCTGATGGAACAGACATAGTCTGGATTCCATCCTCTGGAAACTATATCGTTACTGTTTCAGTTACTTCTTCTGCTCTAGGTGATCCTGGAAACAACGAACTTGGTGTTTCCGTCACAGTTCGTGATTACTACGATGTTGCTGTCGAGCTCGCTTGGGTAGATTCCCAAGGAAACGAACTAGGATCCACAACTGAAGGCGACGAGGTCAAGAATTTCAAAATCTCGATTTCATTAGAAGCTCCTGGAATGGCTAACATGACTGTTAGAAATGCTACTGTTGCAATGACATACACCGGTGTTGATGCTGGCGATGCTGCTTCTTTCATGGTTGGAGTTAACTCAACAGTCGACACCTACGCTGTCGTTGAAAATCCTAGTGCAACCCAAACAGGTTGGGCTTATGTCGTAGGAGATGATGGAAATCAAGGCTCACATGTTGGGCAAATGGTCGGTTCGATTACCCCATCTACTTCTTCTAGCGAAAATACGTATTCGGTATCCGCAACACTGACGGGTTTCACCATCTATGCAAATTACGGTGATTGTCCTGGAAGTTCTGCTATGGCTACTGTAACATGTGAGAAGAGTTTTGACTCTACTACATGGTCTGACGAGTATTCAGGTTCAAACACAGACACAATTGAAGGTTCATCTGACAGTTTCCACGATGCTTCTCTGTATGAATTCCAAATGATTTCATATGATGACAATGAAGATTCTTACGATTATTATGGAGGTATAGGTATTGATATCACATCTTCACTATCCCCAGGCGAATACATTCTATACACTGAAGTCGGATATGATTCTAGTTCGATGGCGTTTATCTATGACTGGAACATGTCCTACACTGTAACAGGTACAGGAGATAATATCGGAACATCTTACTACTACACCAATAATTGTACCGATTTGGAAACTGAAACTGCATACAAGTATCTAGGAATGGCTACAGCCAAGACTGATGCGGATATGCTTGGAGAAGCTTGTGTTAGTATTTCTCTAGATGAGGGATCATACTCTATCGAAGCCCAAGCTAATATTCTCGGACAGTGGATGGAGACTGACGATACTCTAGACACTAAAGTAGAGGACATGTCTTTGGCTAATAATAGATACACTCATGATGTAAACGTGGAGAACTTTGCCCCGCAAATCCTCTCACTAACGTCTTCTACCAAAGACCCAATTTACGGTCAATCTAATGATCCTATTGTTCTAACCGCTGAAGCGTTTGATGTTGAAGGCGATACTTTGACCTACCTTTGGACAGATTCAATGGGCCAAGATATGGGCTGTGAAGCAGATTCAAACACATGTACTGTGCAACTTGCTGAATCAATGATACCAACATTTGAATTCAACTTGGAGGTTCTAGATACATATGGAGCATCTGATTCTGATTCAGGCACTGTAGAGGTTTGGAATCTTGGCCAATTCTCTAGTAGTGGCTTAGACAATGGTCTAACAGCAAAGTATGACATTGTCTACAAGACAACAGGTCTAGATGTTGTATTTGATGATGCTACTCTGGCCTCAGATGTTTCTCTGCCAGGCTTTGACGGAACCTACTCTTCTGTAGGTGCAGTCACCTTTAGTCCATCAACTACATATGATGTTGATAATGTCGACAGTCAAACTGTTACAATGGAATTCGGAAATGATTTGGAAGCGACTTCAATGTGGGTTAAGCTAGGTAATCTATGGCAACTATTAGCACAAGGAACCCCGAATGAAGTTGATGCTACTACAAGCAGTTACTCATACAATTGGGGCGAAGGCACCACTATGCTTGATTCTGGTGCAGAAATACACCTATTCGGTGGTCAATTAACACAAGATGCTGCTCCTTCTGCTGCCATTAGCGGATTCTCAGCAGCAGCTTCCAAGGCTGGTGGAATTTCTATCAGTTGGACTATTGATGGAACCATGCTTACCGACGACAGAGTCGTTGTGAGTGTTTGTGAAACCGATGCTGACTGTGCATCACCAGTATCTGCGGGTAGTTTCGATTCTGGAGTTTCAGATACACTATTCTCAGGTCAAAACACAGTTCACGGTAATACTTACCACGTTTCTGCAGCAGTCTGTAACGGTGCACTATGTAGCAATGAAGCAACAGCTTCAGTTGTTGCAGATAAAGAAGTTGCCGCTGTTACCGCTACCGATATAACAATTGACGAATCTGGAGAAACCTGGATCGTCAACTGGAATGCATCCTCTGACGACCCAGATGTTGCATCATGGTTAGTTTGCTACAGAACGGCTTCGTTTACAGCTGCTGAGATGAGTGCTCTTGTAGGAACTGATGCGTGTGTTGCGACTTCAACTAACTCCGTAACAATCAATCAGTATACTATGGCAGGAACATACGATGTTCACTTCGCAGTAGTACCTGTTGACGTTGTTGGTAACACCGCTACAGCTGCATCCTCAACATTCATTGAATACAGTAGAGATGACGTAACTACAAACCCTGACGATGGATCTCAAACGACAGATTCTGAAGCTTCTTCCGGAGTTCCAACATGGACTTGGGGAGTAATCGGTGTTGTAGTTATTGCAGCATTCGTAGTTGGCGCATTCATCCTCTCTAGAGGCGATGATGGCGACGATGAGAATAAGGAATGGGATTACTGATTAAATCAGTAAACTAGGCACGTTAATTCCGTGGAATTAACATAATTGCCGGGCGGGGCACTTTGGTGCCCTTCCCGGCTTTTTTTATTGTTATTTTTTGCTTCAATATAAGCGATTTTTTAAAAAATTAACCAGATTATTTTTACTATTAATTCATGCTACTTGAATGGTTTTTCAAACATTATGCACCCCAACACTCATAAGGGGCATAAGTCGTGCCACATCATACATGCGGTGACGCGTGGAGGAATGACACATGATAGAAATGAAAAATAATAAAGGAAAAACAGTATTTAGCGGAATTGGAATTGCGCTTCTATTGTGCTTATTGATGGTAATGATGCCACT
>PBWC01000073.1 GCA_002729095.1 Methanobacteriota archaeon | reverse complement strand
GGTGTTGCAGACACTTACTGGATTGTTGTTTTCCAGTACGCAGGTGACGGCGATTATGACATTGAAACATGGACCAATTACACTGAAACTTGCTTGGATTGGCAAGACCCTCAGAATGATGCAAATCAAGGAGATGATGCAGTATCTAACTGGACAGATTCTCCAGATAACTTAGGAAACAACGTAACATCAGTATTTACTGGTTGTGTTGATTCCGTTGATACAGGGGATGTTTTTGCTTTTGATGTACCAGTAAATCATACAATCGAAGCAGTACTAACCTTCGACTCCGGGGATGATTTAGACTTATTTTTACACCAGCCTAACGGCACAGTCATCGATACCGCCCTTTTTTCTAATCCTGAAAAAGTAACCTCGATTGGAACTAGCATGGAAAATCAGCCAGGGACATATTTCGTTAATATCTCCCAATATGCTGGAAACAGTAACTGGACTCTAGAAGTTTGGACTAACTGGAGTGCTCCAATACCAAACCTAGCAGTTGAAGACATTACATTCAACGCTGGCGCAAACCCGGGAGATACAGTAAGTATCGATGTCGAAGTTATCAATGATGGAACACAAGATGTAACAGATGCTTTCAAAGTTGAAGTTAGCCTGAGCTCGGATTCCACGCAATCTTGGGTTGATCACGTTCTAGGTAATGTAACGTGGTCTAACGGATTGCTGATTAATGCCACCCAAGTTATTAACGTAACTGGCACCGTACCTTCTAACATTGTTCAAGGAGAGTATAATGTAATTGTTACTTTGGACAATGACGAATTAATTGATGAAAAAATTGAAACAGATAATGACGAAGTCGCCTCTACCCAAATGACTGTTGGTAATGCAGTTAACGCATGTGCGAGCACCCAAAACGATGCCTCAACAGGCAGTGATGCAGGAGACACATTTTCATCTGCGATTGATGCAGGCACAGATCCAGTTGCAGAACACAGAGGCTGTATGGATTCAACCGATGAAAATGATATTTACAAGGTTACAATTACTGCCGGACAACCATTGAATGTGACACTCGTTTCACCTCCTATTGACGGTGCTGATTTCGATATGTCTCTAGAAGCAGCTAATGGGACAGTTCTAGATAGCAGCAGATCAGTCCAAGATGACTTTGTTTCCCTTGACGATACAGATTCTGCTGGACTTGCTGGAGATTATTACATCAATCTGTCATATTATGGCGGTTTTGGTGGTGGTAATCCAGGTGGGACATATCGTCTATTATTTGGTCAACCAGACCAGTCCGCATATATCCCTCCATTTGATTGTGGGGCCCAGAATGATTTGGGACTAGGTCAAGATGCTGATGCTTCAGGGATTCCTCTAGGGACTAACAATGGAATCTCAGGATCTGGATGTTTAAGTATTTCAGATACAGAAGATGCTTTCTCATTTACAATCAATGATTATTATAACACAGAAGTTCACTTTAATGCAAGTGCAGACCTTCCTTTCACTGCTACTCTAACCGATAGCAATGGCGACCTTGTTGCGAGCGTCGATAATACCAGTTATGGTGTTCTATTTGAATCATTAAACACTACTTATGAAGGTCAAGATGAAACCTTTACAATTGCGATTTCAGGAGGAGGCGGAGAAGGATATTATGATCTTGAAATCATCTCTGTCCAACCTGCTCAACCTGATTTAGCGGTTGAATCTCTTACTTGTCCGACTACCGAAACATTCACTGGAGAAGAAATCCAAGTCTCATGGATATTCAATAATTTGAGAGGCCCAGGATATGGTCAAGCAGTATCAGTTCTAATTGAGTTAGTGGACTCTAACGATGCTTCTCAAGAAGTAATCTTCACCACATCTCTTGCAGTTGCAACCGGTTCTTCCTACAACGAAACACCTGTGAGCGACACATACTCATTCTTCACAATTCCAACCGATACACCTTCTGGAGATTATACCTGTAAGTTATCTCTAGATACCAATGAGCAACTATCAGAAATGGATGAGAGCAATAATATGTTTATGTCCGAATCATTCTACATCCAAAATGAAGAGGAACTCTACGCTAATGATGAAGATAGAGATGGTTTCAACACCACTGATGCTGGAGATGGAATAGTAGATGCTTGTCCTACAAGCGCCGGAACTTCCACTATCGATAGGTTTGGATGTAAAGACCTAGACGGTGATGGAGTATCTAACTTGAATGACATTCTTCCTAATGACCCATCTCAGTGGTATGATACCGATGGCGATGGTTTTGGAGATAATTCGACTGGAACAAACGGCGATGAGTGCCCTACCGAGGCTGGAGTAATCAACGGCGACAATGGTCAAGGGTGCCCAATTCTAGATTTGGACGGTGATGGAGTTCTAAACGAAAATGATGATTGTAATAACTCTCTTCCCGGTGAGATTGTAGGCCCTGACGGCTGTCCTCTAGATGATGGCACCGACGATGATCAAACTGGAGGTACCGATGATGGTACAAACGTCACTGACCAGCCTGACAACAATACTGACACAGGAGATTTAACAGATGGAGGAGATAATTCAGGAAGCGGAGATACAGATTCTTCAACCGAATCAACAGATGACGCAGAATCAGAAAATAAGATACTGGGCATGTCTCCGTTGACCCTTGGCTTGATTGGCGGAATTGTGATATTGTTAGTCTTAACATTGCTCTTTGTCCGTGGAAGAAGCTCGAGAAGCGATACGTTCGCAATGCAGGAAAAGGCTTACTCGGATGCAGGTTATGCAGCTGTGGCTGGAATAGGTGCAGTCGACCAAACAATAACTCCCGAGCAATTGGCTTACGAGCAGCAACTAATGGCTGCAGGATATCCTGCAGACTATGCCCGTGCTTATGCTGATCAACATTTCCGACCGTGGCTGAAACAGTAACTGTAGAGTCGTTACACAATGCTCATGACCTTCCTATTGCTGGGCGTGTCATGCAAGTATTAATGGAGACATCAGCAGGAAATATTACGATTGAACTTTTTGACCAAGAAGCACCTGAAACAGTTGCTAACTTTGTCAAATTAGTTAACATGGGGCACTATAATGGATTACATTTTCACAGAGTCATTGAGAATTTTATGATTCAAGGAGGTTGCCCACACTCAAAAGACCCAATGTCAAGAATGGCGGGAACTGGAGGGCCGGGGTGGAAGATACCCTGTGAACCATCTGCTTTGGCATTGAGACACGACAAGCCGGGCGTTCTGTCAATGGCGAATGCTGGTAGAAACACTGGCGGGTCTCAATTTTTCCTTACGACTGTAGAAACCCCATGGCTAGATGGGAACCATGCCGTATTTGGCCGTGTTTCAGATGGTATGGACGTGGTTTTTGCAATAGAGAAGTGTAGAAAGTTACCAGGTGACAGACCTGCTCAACCACAACAAATAATCAGTTGTTCAGTAGTTCAGTAAACATGGCAATCTTAGTGATTCATGGCGGTGCGGGTGGAGACGGCCCTTGGTTAGGTAAAACCCCCCTAGATCCAGACAGAATTGACTGTATGAAAGAAGTGTTACAGCACGTAGGGAGCAGGTTAGAGAATAATGAAATCGATTGCTTAGAAGCAGTAACTTTAGCAGTTGAAATGCTCGAAGATGAACCGTTATTTAATGCCGGTAAAGGCTCAGTAATCGGTGAAGATAGTTCCATAACTATGGATGCATCAATTATGCGTGGCTCTGATAAAGCAGCAGGCTCAGTGATCAATGTAAAGAGGCTAAGACATCCAATTAGAGCCTCTAATTTGATTCTAAAGCAAGGGTGGCCGGTAATTATGAACGGCGATGCTGCAGATGATTTCGCTATTAAAAAAGGTCTTGAGGAGGTAAGCCAAGACTGGTTGAAAACAGAACTTAGGCTTGGGCAGTGGCAACAGTGGAAAGATAGCAAATCAAATCCAGGTGCAACTGATGAAGATGATAGTGTACTTGATCATGATTTGGAATCAAGAGTTACGACGGAATTTTCGGATGAAGGTATGGGTACAGTTGGGGCCGTAGCACTGGATTATGCAGGCGGGTTAGCTGCTGCAACCTCAACTGGTGGAATGACTGGTAAGCCAAAAGGCCGAGTTGGAGACACAGCGATAATCGGCGCAGGAACCTGGGCAGACGAGGAAATAGCAGTATCCTGCACTGGAGTTGGTGAAGCCTACATCAGAACCTGTGCTGCACATAATTTAGCAACAAAATTTCAAACAAGCCAAAATCTCATGGAGTCTTCGAATAAAATCTTGGACGAGGTTTCTCCTTTAGGGGGAAGGGGTGGCCTGATTGCCGTGACGTCTAGCGGAGAATTCGCTATGCCTTTTCAGACACGATTGATGTATAGGGGTTCGTGGAATAATGGGATTTTAGAGGTAGGGATTGGTCCGGAATTAGAAAACTAATTATTATTTAATAATTAATATTCTTAACGGCCAAAATTGCTGGAAATTAAAAAAACCAAATTTTAGATATTATTTAATAATTAATTATTAACGCACTACTATGTCGAAATACAGGTCTGGCGACCGTAGAATAATTAGTATTAGTATTCCAGAAGAAATTGCCTTGAGGCTGGACAAGAAAGTTGGAAAGGGTAAAAATGGCCGTAGTGCAACGATTAGTAAGATGATTGAGGAGTCATTAAACCCTTCAAAACCCAGCACTACTACCCCTTCTCCACCAATTAGTAATCTAGATTCTTTATCTGGTGAAGTTAGGGTCGAGACAGACACTATGGGTGAATTAGAAGTTCCTGCTGACAAGTACTATGGCTGTCAAACCGCTAGGTCCCTAATCAATTTTGACATTGGGAACGATAAGATGCCAAGAGGAGTAATTCGTGCCTTTGGGGTATTGAAACAAGCAGCAGCAAAGACAAATGTGGCTTTGAAGCAATTAGATCCTGAGGTAGGAGATTTGGTTATAGCTGCTTCAGAAGAAGTAATTCGTGGTGATTTAGACGCACATTTTCCTTTGAGAATATGGCAGACCGGTAGCGGCACACAATCCAACATGAATACCAATGAGGTAATTGCAAATAGAGCAATAGAAATTGCTGGTGGCACACTGGGTTCAAAATCACCAGTTCATCCTAATGACCATGTCAACAGGGCTCAATCCTCTAATGATACATTTCCTACAGCAATGCACATTGCTGGTGCCGAGGCTCTAACCCACGAACTACTTCCGAGTTTGAGACAACTTAGAAATGCATTTAGCAATAAAGCCAAACAATGGTCAAATATTGTAAAGATTGGCAGGACACACTTGATGGATGCTGTTCCGCTAACACTGGGACAAGAAGTGTCTGGCTGGGTTTCGCAATTAGACGCTGATTTACGAAGAATTGATTTTGCCTTAGATGATTTATTTGAATTGGCACTTGGAGGTACAGCCGTTGGAACAGGACTAAACACTCATCCATTATTTGCACAAATGGTAGCTGATGAAATCGCAAATATTACTGGATTAACATTTGTTAGTGCTGAAAATAAATTTGCTCAATTAGCTGCACATGATGCGGTTGTCGCCGCTAGCGGAGCACTCAATACTCTAGCAGTAAGTTTGATGAAAATTGCTAATGACATACGATGGTTAGGTTCAGGACCTAGATGTGGTTTAGGAGAGTTAGCACTTCCAGCAAATGAACCAGGTTCCTCAATAATGCCGGGAAAGGTCAATCCAACACAAGCCGAAGCGATGACGATGGTTTGCTGCCAAGTAATGGGCAATCATACTGCAATTACCGTAGGGGGCTCACAAGGTAATTTCGAATTGAATGTTTACAAACCAATGATGATACATAATCTACTTCACTCTATCAAATTACTTACCGATGCTTGTCGTTCAATGCGTGAGAATTGTGTTGAAGGTCTTGAACCAATAGAGGAAAATATTGCTTCACATTTAGAGAATTCATTGATGCTAGTAACTGCGTTAAACAACCACATAGGTTATGATAAAGCCGCAAAAATCGCTAAGAATGCTCATGAAAAAGGTCTGACATTAAGGGAATCTGCTCTTGAATTGAAGTATTTGACCAACGAGGAATTCGACCAATGGGTCAGACCTGAACAAATGATTGGACCATCAAATTAATCACAAGAAATCAGATAGTGACATTTGTTTGGCACGGTCATTCATGAATAGAGAGTCAGTGCTGTTTGCTAACCATTCGACATTTTGTTTTGTATAGATATCCACTCCATATTTTTCCATTACGTGCTGTGTCACTTTGATGTATTTTCTCACCGCACCTTCTGAAACGGTTAGAGCCAGATTACCTGCACACAAATCACCTTCAGAGCGCGAAACTCCTACAGAACTCAAGCCTTTACCTGCGGCCTTCCTTGTCTGAATACACTTTCCTGATAATGGCATCCTTCGATAGGAATGTCCACACTTTAAGCACCTAACTTTTTGTCTAGCAAATGCGTTTAGATTTCCTCTAAGATCAGGCAAAAAGTGTGAACGAATAACACTTGATGCAACCTTTCTAACATCCACTCCTCGGAGCCTTAAACCTAGTTCTAATTGACCTTCCATCTTGTCTATCATGGTGTCTAGAGTTTTGTAAGCCGATAAAGCAGGTCCTGAAGAGATGGAGTGGCAATCATGCGTATATCCATATCCACGAACAGCTGCTACACTGCCGAGCCTTCTTTCAACGAAATCCATTCTATCATAGCATACTTTAGGATGGGGTTGACTTAGAGTCATTTCATAGAAATCTCTCTCATAGAACCATGCCGAATCTACATTCAATGCCTCTTTATCTACTTCTGTGGGGTTTAGCCTAGTGGTAAGAACAAGTGGGGCATCCATTTGTCCACCTCGATTTGCGGGCAATATATTGCGACTGAAATTCAAAAGACCGTCCATAAGTAACATTATAGCGTCCTCGTCTCCATCGCAATTTCTTCTTTTTGAAGCATGGAATAACGGGTGAGCATATCCTCCTGAACAATCAGCCCAGCCAATGATTCTAGACAAAACACCGCCTGATGTATGTGGAGCCAAAGCACAGATTAAATGACCAATCAAATCATCAGCAGATACAACATTGTAGTATGGCTTTAAACCATAAAAACGAACTAATAATTCATCGATAAACTGTGCAGTTCTTACAAAGTAGTCTGCAGCATTCTTGGCGACGATAAAATCTTGAGGGAATAATTCTAACATTTGGTCATCGCTTTTCAACTCATTTCCCTCATAATCGTGGGTATAACCAAGATTAACTAAAGCCTTCCAAGATACTTCAACTTCTCTTGGGGTAAAATGAGTAGTAGGCACATCACTCATATCAAATCTAACGGTTCCATCACGGAATACAGGTAAGTCGTACTTCGCTCTAAGAATACCCTTTTCTAATGGTTCAGGAGTCTGGTCTTTACTTGCAATCTTTTTCATACATTTGATGGTTTTAGGTAGTCTGTCAATACCCAGTTTTATTCTAGCATCCTCAAGGGCAGAATCAATAGGGACAGTCATCAGTTCACCTCTTCTTCTTCTATTTTGTCCAAGTTCACTTTCAAATTCAGTTCTTCCACCACAGATTTCGCCGATTAATTCATGTCCATTATGGTCCAGTTTTCTGTGATGACAGGTAATGAATGGAGAACTTTTACCGCAGACCTTACACATTCGTTTACCTAACTGTGTCCTAATATCCTTCTTTTCCGCGGCAATACTCATCAATCTTTGATTGCCACCATTCATCTCGATCGGAAATAATATGTGGGCCATAGGATTCATTATTCTTGGAGCTGATTTTTCTGGACGCCCCATCCTACTACCAACTCTAATAGGTGCTGAATGTTCCCAACGTAAAGCGGATATCTTTCTAATTACAGGGAGTATTCCGTCTACCAAGTAATCGTCTTGATGAATTTGTGCAGCGAGATATTTATCTTTATTTTTCGGGCCTTCATCAATTACGTTATTTGCGGCAGTCTTACCTATATTATCGGTTTCAGCAATGCTTTTTCCTTTCTGCCTTGCATCAGTTTCTGCAGCGATTCTTTTTGTTGCACGAATTTTCTCTAATTCCGAAATCCGATGATTTTCTTCCTCAAGTATTACTTTAGCATCTTTTAGTTGTTTGATTTTATTAGAAAATATCTCTTTTGCATTAGCAATATTGATTATTTTATCTCCATCAACATTGAAACCAAAAGCCTCCAAGACAGCGGACCAGCCTGAAGTGATAATCAGATCATCACCCTCATGGTGATGGGCTAGGCCAAGCATCAAAGCCGAACCCTTTGCAATTCCGTGTTGAATTAATGTCCAGTTATCACTATCATCCGAAAATATGTATGGCTCGGGGGTGAAATCTATCCCAGGGCAATTACTTAACATATCTTCAGTCAGATTTTCAGGAGGTATTTCATCCATCAATTTTTCTGACCAGTTTTTTGCCCCTCCAATGATCCTCAAATGTTTCTTTTCAGGTATTGGGTAAGCAATGAAATTATCACTATGTTGCCCGATGTAGATATCTTTTGAATCTTCTATTACAGAGGATTCTATAATATCTATAAAAGTAGGAACCCATTCTATTGGCAGGTCTAAAAACCAAGGATTATGAGGGGGGGGCAGCGATGTTTTGAATCGTTGCGAAATCTGTTTTGCTTGCAGCCAACTCAATGATTGCTTTTGTAAGAAACGATGCCATTTGCGGCGATGCCCAAATGATACGTCTGAATCATTTGTTTTGGAATCCATATTGCCCGGCACTCCTTCAGGGCAATCTTTACGATCAATCTCCATAATTTTACAGAATTCTTCAACTGATTCTTCGGAATCTATTTCTTCGATTAAATCACTAGCCCACCAGTCAAAGCCATAGCCAGCAGGAACCAGATTTTTGTTATTTTCCATGAACTCTCCAAAACCGACAACTAACTCGCCATTATCCCATACACATTTCACCTCGGATGAAATTTCAGAATAACTTTTCATATCGTCTAATCGAATGAAGCGACCGTCTTTTAGTACAACCCAAGGCCCTTCAGAATCATCACAAGGAGTAATCGCGCAGGCTTTACCCGGCCGTTCAATCTTCATTTGAGTACCAATTGTAATGAAATCATCCATTGCCAACATACATGCAGGATTAACCGATGCTGCAGCTAATCCCGATGGCCTACTTCGTCCATATCTTAATCGAAAACCCCCGGCTTCTTGGGGGCTACCAAAGACAGGCCTGCCCGCAATGATATCGTTCATGAATTTTGTAATCGGTTTGATTCTTCTTGACTTGAATAATTTTTTTTCTTGACTTTCATCTTTCTCTTTTCCTTTATTGGCAAACTTTGAGATAAATTCCCAGCCAGCAACGTTCAAACGCTCGGTATGTTTCTGAATTTTAGGTGCTTTGAGGCACAAACCTTCACCAATTACAAGCAAAACACCACCCCTAATTCTAGCCTCGTCAATATTTCTTACACGTCCGTATCCAGCGCACTCAATCCTCTCGGTAGACTCTCCATTTACCATAATCGGACAGGCCCTAACAATATCCTCAATTTCTGCCGGGGAAGGCCTATACTGTAGATTTCCTCTATACAATCCGAATTCTTCTTTGACACGCTCGACTTCAGGATCCGTGGGGTGATACCTGCCTATGTTCAACTCTCGGCGGATCATATCTGCAATTAATACTGCAAGTGCTTGTGCTGTACCACCAGCAGCACGAATTGGGCCAGCGAAATGAACAGATACAAATTGCGAACCATCTATATTATTCAACAACCGAACCTCACTTATTCCTTCTAACGGTGCAACTAAAACCGCTTCAGTTAGTATCGCCAGTCCGACTCTTAAGCCAGCATCTATGGCCGTAACTAGGTCAAAACCTTCCTCACGGAAACCCTTAGCAACAGATTGAGCCATAATTATTGAAGTAGTTTCACGATCGTGGATTTCAAGCATTTTTCTAATGTCATCAGCAACTTTGTACTCTCCAAGATACTGTATCAATAGTTTTTCAGTTCTACCTGCTAAATCCGATGCGCGTGGGATTTCTACGTGAGGCTGCAGGTCTTTATTCTGCGAACGAGCCTTTTCTGCGATTCTATATGCTTCATCTGTACGTTCATCCAGCCATTTTTGATAATCTTCCATCTCTTTCTCTAAGCGCGGAAGGTCCAATCCAATGAGCGGGTTGTGAGCGCTCAAATCAATAGAACTAGCTTCCGATGACATACCAATAAATCTCCTGCTGCACTGATACTTATCAACAATACCCTAAGGCAAATCTTATTCTTACTAGCTCTACATTATCTAAATTATTAAGTAAAGTTCATTGTATTAGAGCCGAAGCATTAGTCGATGAGTGTCCATCAATCACTTAGAGAGAATCCGAACTGGCCTCGGTTGGTTAGTTTGGTCAAAGAATTAGCATTTATCGATGGAGGCAGCGATGATGCTTTTACTCTAGCCAGTGGTCGCAGTTCGCGTTGGTTTTTTGACACTAAACCTGTAATGATGCATCCAGAAGCTAGCCATTTACTTGGAGAATTATTTAATTTGAGAATGGATGATTTGGGTGCGGATTTTGTTGGCGGCTTAGAATTGGGGGCCGTACCTTTAACCGCAATAGCCATATCAACATCCAGTGCAGATTCCACTCGAAGAGGTTTCATGGTAAGAAAAGAGCCAAAGGGACGAGGCGGAAGGAAGACCAATAATCCCCCAGGTATAGAAGGATCATCGCTCGAGAAAGGCGGCAATATCGTGATTGTTGAGGACGTAACTACTACCGGCGGCTCAGCAATCAAAGCTGTAGAACGAATTCACAAAGATACAATCTGTAGAGTTATTGGGGTAATTAGCATAGTTGATCGAGAAGAAGGGGCGGTTGAAGCCTTTAATCAAGCAGGTATACATTTCGAAAGCATCATGACGAGAAGTGATGTATCAAACTCATGAGGCATTGTAATGGGGGACATAATAAAGCCCTTAGAAGCATCTTCAGAAGGATTAATTGAGTCGGTTAGAGATTCAACGTCGGCAGAAGGAATGGTTTTTTTCCATGCCAATGAAGGAAAACCGTTGGCGACTCCATGGCAAGTTTCCCTGCAACGTGCTATTTTACTCAACAAATACAACCTACCAGACGGCTATATTTTGGACTGTGCATGCGGTAGCGGCATTCAAGTTGCAGCATACTCGGTCATCACCAAAAAGCCGGTTCTAGGCATCGAATTGAACCCACAAAGGGCTAGAGCAAGCGCAGTAAACTTCAACAACATATTCATCCAAAGAGGAGAGAAAAATTTCGACAATTTATCAAAAAGTATTTTTTTAGCAGGAGATGGAAGAGATGGCGATCTAGCTATCGAAAAATTATCAGCTTTTACCGGAAATACCGGGGAAAAGATATCTCTTTTACACCTTGACCCCGCTAGGCCAAGAAATAGTCGTTCTCATTCTTTAGATGAAATGCGGCCTAGGTTAGGAGAAATATTTGCCGGATGGAAACAACATCTCGCATCAACCTCCGCGGGCCCAGCAATTTTACTAGATCTTTCTCCGAGACTTTCCCATCAACAGAAATTAGAGGTTGAAGATATAGTCGAGCAATATTGGCCGGCGATAGCAAAAACTTGGACTTGGACGTCGAGAGGAAAAGGCCGAGTGGATAGATTGGCGCTTTGGCTAGGATGTATAGCCGAACCAGGCATTAATCGTCGTTTTATCCGGATATCTCCGGATCTAAAACAAGAACCGTTTATTTTCCAAGGGGGAAAACCACTTAATTCAGGCTCAGAAGTGCCTACTAGTAGCAAAAGGATGCCGAAAAGAGGCGAATATGTTACAATTCTTGATTCTGCATTTGTTGAAAGCGGGCTGTCTCAGTACTGGCTGGAAGAGAGGATTGGGATTACAGATTATCACTGGATTCAATCAGATGGAAGAAGACCTCAGATACATCACTCGAACAAGATATTTTTACCAGATTTAGATTATGCAGGAATTATCATACAAGCCTCGGGAAGAATAATCGAGATTTTCCACCAAGAATTAAATTTACAGACAGTTGATGAATTTGTAGAGATAGTCCTTAACAATGATATTAGTAAAATTACAATTAGAGCTCCTCTAGACCCATCTTTACAGCCAAAAATCCAGGGCTCATTTGACCGTCAATTAAGCCGACGTAGCGGTAAAAGAGAGGGATTTCTACTGCGACACCCCAATTCGACAATGACACTTTTATGCATACTTGAATAAAATTTTTAACAGCTTAAAACCTACTTTTTTTTGTATATTTGATTAGTTGAATTCATTTCGCAGCATCGCGGTATTGATATATGGGAGGTTGGTCGGAAACCTGCTCCACACTGTGTGTAAGCATGATGGTGAAACAATATGGCACAACCTAAAGATGAGGAACTTGGTGAAGATTTTTCCTATATCCTTCGAATGGCAGATACTGACATGGATGGACTAAAGACTCTCGCTACAGCACTTACAGCGGTAAAAGGAATAGGGGCTAGGACTGCTATTCAAATCTGTAAGAATACAGGATTCGATGCATTTTCATTAGCCGGACACCTTTCGGCGGATGACCAAGAGAAACTGAGAGAAGCCATCGAAGGATACAATGAGACAGTTCCACTGTGGATGCTTAACAGACAAAGAGACCTCGAATCAGGTGAAGAGATACACTTGACAGGTCAACAAGTTACTTTAACTCTAAAAGACGACATTAACCGTCTTAGAACTATGAAATGTTACCGTGGTGTTAGACACGCATCTGGTAACAAAGTCCGTGGACAGCGTGGGCGATCAAATGGCCGTGGTGGCCTAACACTAGGTGTTAACCGAAAGAAGTGAGGGATGTAGATGGGAGAGCCAAAGTTTTCTAGACCAAAGTTTGACACACCTTCTCACCCATGGAAGGCTTCAAGAATTGAAGAAGAGCACGGAATTAAAGCTCAACACGGCCTCAAAAATATGCGTGAGATTTGGAAGGCTAAATCCGAACTTAGAAGATACAGAAGACAAGCTATGCGCCTAATTGGTATGGTTGATACTACTGAGGGCCACGGTAAGAGAGAAATGGAAGACCTACTGGCATCCTTAAATAACAAAGGCTTGATTTCTTCTGATGCTATTTTAGACGATATCCTTTCTCTGGGCACTGAAGATATTTTGAATCGCAGGCTCCAAGCTCAAGTTTACTACAAGGGGCTTGCAACCACAATTAAACAAGCTAGACAACTCGTCAACCACGGAATAATTTGTATTGGTGACCAAAAAGTTACAATTCCATCATATCCAGTTTCTCGTGACGAAGAAGAACAAATTAGATATCACCCAAGTAGCGAATTGAATAACCCAGAACATCCAATCCGCAAGGCAATTGAAGGTCGTAAAGAGATGGCTGAGTACAATGTCGAAGAAGTAGATCCTGAAGCAACTCCTGAATTTGCTGAAGAAGTTAAGAACGCTGCTGAGCAAGCACCTTCTGTTGATGACGGAGGTGAACAATGATGACACGTCGAGCAATCGTAAATATATTCAGTTCTTACAATAATATTTTACTAACCGCTACAGACTTGACTGGCGCAGAAACCATCACCACATGTTCAGGCGGCCAAGTTGTAAAGTCTTCAAAAGACAGTGGTGGACAATTCGCTGCTACAAGGGCTGCAGAAAAAATGGCAGATGCCCTAAAAGACAAAGAATTCACACAACTAATAGTAAAATACCGTGCCCCTGGCGGTAATCTTTCCAACAATACTGGCCCTGGTGCACAAGCAGCTATACGTGCTTTGACACGTGCGGGTATGACAATTACTAGAATTGAGGATGTAACTCCCATTGCGCACGATGGTACCAAAAAGAAAGGCGGCCGACGTGGTAGAAGAGTTTGATTGGAGGAATTTTAATGAAAGCAGAAGTAGTAAAAGGATGGCCTCGAAATAACGCAATTAGAATCCTATTGAAAGATACCGATTCTTCTCAAGTCAATGCAATTCGAAGAGCTTTGATTTCTGATGTTCCTAAACTTGCAATTACCAGAGTAAATATCACTCAAGGAGTTGTAGAAAACGATGGTCAAATAATGGAATCAGTCAATGTATTGCCTGATGAGGTATTAGCTCACAGATTAGCAATGATACCAATTCCTACATTTACCGATGACAATATCTATTTCACAGAAAACTGTGAAGAATGTATGTATAAGGCGGATACAGAAAAAGGCTGCCAGCAATGTCAGATTATTTACAGTTTAAACGTTCAAGGCCCAGCATCGGACTCCGAACAACAGACAGTTACTGTTTATGCTGAAGATTTGACCACTGTGTCAGATCAGAAATACGATATTCTAGAAGAACACAAGAGAATACCTCTAACTATTCTTTCTAAGGGCCAATATCTCGAACTTTACGCTCTTGCTCGAATGGGCAGAGGGGGAGCTCATCAAAAGTGGTGCCCAGTTTCAGGTGTTGGATTTAGGCCGTTGCAAAAAGCTGTTCTAAATAAGCCAAAGAAAGCAGATGTTCTGTTCAGCCTTGGACTAAAAACAAGCGATGGAAAAGATATCAATGCTAAATTATTCGGCTCAAACAAAACAATTGATGACATCAACCATGTTTTTGACTTAGAAAAGGCCCTACATCAAGTTGGACCTGGAACCGGAAGAGAAGCAGACTTTGACGACGCTATTACTATGGAAACTGTAGAAGGCTCTTACGTGCTCTCTTACGAGACAGATGGAAGCTATGACCCTAAGACCGCATTCAATCTAGCAATGGATGAACTCGCTTCTCGGTTCGATAGCATTGCTTCTGATTTGGATAAAGCATTCGCTTAATCAAGATTGCAGTAGTACATCCTTGGTTGAATTCTACTTTTCATCCTTTTTGGAATTTAGGTTATCAAACAAGGATTTCATGGTCGGATTCTTATTTGTTAGCTTTTTTATCGTTAGCCCTTGTGCTTTATCGTTAGCCAATCTTAGTTGATTTCCTGAAGTAGTCAGGCTTTTCTTAACTGACTCTAATTTCTTTATTGTAGCGTCAATTTGGTCAATGGCTTTTTGTAGATTATTCATTGAGGAAACATAGTTTTTGCCGAATTTCTCCCTAAAATCTAGAATATCATTTTGGAAATTTTCGATATCAATATTTTGCGACTTGATTATTGCAAGTTCATTTCTGATATCCAAGGACTTTCTTGCCTCATTTCTTATCAATGAAAGTAACGGGATAAAGTAATGAGGTCTAACTACATACATTTTCTCATAGCCATGGATGCACATATCAACAATGCCGCTGTTGTATAGTTCATTGTCCATTTCTAACATCGATACTAAAACAGCGTATTCACAATTCTTTTTCTTACGATCTTTATCTAATTTAGCGAGATGCGACTTATTTGTTTCTCCTTTTGTCTCATCCATTTTATCCTTCATTTCAAACATTATTGAAACAAACTCGACACCGTTAGAATCTTTTTCCCGGAAGATGTAATCTCCCTTAGTACCCTTTGTTTCATCAGCATCCTTGACGCTCTCATTATCTTTAGCAAAGTATGAGTTTGGAAATGCACTTGCTCTTAGTAAATTAAATTGATTTTCGCACCATTGCTCTAATTTTTCTCCTATTTCCTTTACAGACATTTTAGATTTCATATCTTTAATTCTTGAGATTTCATCGTCTTTTAAATCGATAATCTGTTGCTTAGATTTTAATTCAATTTGATAAGATTCAGCCAGAGTCTTTTCCCTTAGTGCCATCTCTTTTTCAGCCGAACTTATCTGATTTTTTAGTTCTAAAAGCTCCTCTTTTAACGGAGAAACGGCATCATTAATTTCTAACTTAGACTTGTATTCGGCGGACTCTAACTCGCCCTTCAATTTCTCAATTTCTTTGTCTTTATTTGCTGCTTCCTTTGATTTCTTCTCAGCAACCTTTGCTTTTGCTAGCTCTATTTCGACCATGTATTTTTCTTGAGCATCTTTCAACCTGTTTTCGAGCTCACTATTGAATTCTGAATCTTTAATCTGCTTTACAATATCAGCATAACCAGCAGCATCCATTTCAAAGACTTGCTCGCAATGTGGACAGGTAACTTCCTTCATGGTCTAACATTAAGTCGAGGGTATAAAAAATAGCAGTATAATCGGATTTATTCAAATCCAAAATCTAAATCACTTGCCACGATTTAGGTTTGCTTTTAGAGAAGGACGCAGCTTTTCAGCACCCTTGCCCTTGTTATGTAGGCCACGACCACGCTTTCCAGCAGAGGTCTTTCCACGGTAAACTCTACCTTTGTGGGCTTTGTTTCCGTTAGCGGCACAGAAAACACCTAGTTGCTTATCATTGATGATAGCAGGATGATGGGTATCGATCATTATTACTTCGAAGTACTTGTGCTTACCATCTTGCCCAACCCAATATGAGTTTAGTACTTCCAAGTTGGGGAAGTGGCGGGCAACACGCTCTTCAGCGATTCTCTGAGTATTCTTTGCCATTGTGATTTTGGAGATACCAGCCTTCGATGGTTTTCTCTTCATGTGAATTTTACCTTTTCTAAGTCCACCACGGCGAACACGGGTTCTAACTAGTACAACGCC
>PBWC01000088.1 GCA_002729095.1 Methanobacteriota archaeon | reverse complement strand
GATGACTAGACGCTATTCCCGATTCTTGGAGTCTGCTCAACTTGGAATTGCCGATCGAACTCAGAGGGTGATGGATGAGATGCTGAACTGAAGATCTCAAAATAAAAGTAGGTCCACATAAAATACTGGGATCTCGGCTCAGTACACTGAACCAATCCGAACTCCTACCCATCAAATTACTGCTAGCATGAAAGGCTTTAGCAGCTTAGAATTCTTCGATGCTACCTCACTGTTACTAAAAATATGACTTGATCCTTGGTCACAGCCAAAGTCGATCAATTTAATTTCCAAGTCTACTTTATAGCCCTTGGGGAAAGCCAATTTTGGGCTTTTTGGCCCATCTCATTGGATAGATTTTTGTCATCTCCATTTTTTGATTGTGTTTAACAATAAATTGGTGTTAGGAATTAATTTCTTTTAGAAAATAAATAGCTGTGAATGACTTCAGATTTCGTGGACTTACTGCCAAGAGCGTTCAAGAGATCAATCGGGGAGTAATTCTCCGCATGATTTACGAACGAAGATTGTGTTCCAGATCAGAGATTGCTCAGGGTTCAGGTTTGGACGCTTCCACTGTGACAAGAGTGGTACAGCAATTAGTTGATGATCGCATTGTTGAAGAAAGTATCCTTCAAAAAGTAGAGAATCAGAGAGGTAGGCGGTCAATTGGATTGAAGATGGCAGCTGATCCTCATCGGGTGCTGGTGGTAAGGTTGCAGCGCTTGAACTTCAAAGTGGCAATGTTGGATTTAACTGGATCGATACTCAAATCTATTGAAATTCCAGTAAATTCGGTTAGCACCGCTGAAAACATTTTTGATCGCATTGTTGAATCTCTGAATTCTTTTCTTGGTCTTTGTAAAGAAAATTTAGTTGGAATTGGAATTACCTTACCCGGGCCTTTTCTTGAGGATTCAGAGAGAATTGTACTGATCACTGAATCACCAGATTGGCATCAATTCGATCTGATTAAGCGCTTGAGAGAGCACTACAAAAATATCCCTATCCACTCAAAACATGACGCTAAGGCTGCAGCGCTTGCTGTCTGGATTTCGCAGGGACTAGATTCTGAGTCTAAGGTTACTCTCTACCTGTCTGCTGGTCAGGGTATCGGATCAGGGTTAGTTTTTAGTGGAAATGTTTTCAAGGGAAGTCTGGGAACTGCGGGTGAGATTGGGCACACTTCGGTCGATCTAAATGGGCCGCTCTGCAGATGTGGGAATAACGGCTGTTTAGAACTATATACTTCTAGTTTAGCACTACTTAGAAATTTGGGGAAAGACTGGCAGAATATTTCATCGCAGCCAATCTCCTTCGAAGAGGTGGTGGTGGCTTATAAAAACCGGAACCCCTCAGTATTGAAGGAGGTTTCGCGTGTGGCTCAATATCTGGCGCAAGGACTGGTCAATAGCATTAATTTGATGAACCCAGATTTGATCGTTCTAGGTGATGAGTATAGTAAATTTGGAGATAGCTTCCTTGAAAATATTAAGATTCACATACAAAAGAAAATCCTCCCAAGTGTGTTCAAAAATATTAATTTTCAACTTGCTCCACAGACTGATTTAGTTATTGGTGGTAGTTTTCACCATGTTATTCAGAACGAGATGCTATGAATAACAAAGCCAATTTTAAAGAAAACTAACTACTAGAAGCTTTTTAAATGAAAAATGTAAGTTGTCTTGGCAGTTGCTTAGTTGATATTTTATTGAGCCCATTGGCAAATTTCCCTGAGCCGAAAGTCCGTACAAGTGTGTTTGTAGAAGAATTAAAGTCATCTCCTGGAGGTGGCGCTGCAAATTGTTCCGTTACACTAGCAAATATGGGAATTAATGTAAGTTTATTCAGTAAGATTGGTAATGATTTACATGGAGATTATCTCCAGGAAAAATTCAATATTATTGGAGTAAAGACCAAAAATACTTTGAAGAAAACACAAAGAAAGTCGACTTCTACAGTAATCGTTTGTGTTGATCCAGGCGGCGAACGTAGTTTCTTGTCCTACCACGGTGCGCTTTCAGAATTTAGCTTGAATGATATAGACTTGGAAGAATTATACGCTAGTGAAATTCTTCTCTACCCAGACTTGTTCAATCTTCCAATGATTGATGGTAAGCCACTATATGATTTGCTGGAGAACGCTCAACAACGTGGAATTTTGACAATTTTAGATGAAACTTGGGGGGTTTCTGGATTACAAAGAGACGTACTTGAAGCCTGTCTTCCGTTTGTAGACTACTTGATGCCAAGCGCTGATGATCTTGCTTACTTATACCCTAATGAAAAGCCTGAGGAACTTGCTAGATTATTTGTAAGAAAAGGTGTGCAAAATGTTATACTGAAAATGGGTTCTGAGGGCGCATTAATCATGAATAACGAGAGAACTTTTAAAGTTCCTGCCATCGCAAAAAGTAATGAAGTAATTGATACTACTGGGGCTGGAGATAATTTTAGTGCTGGGTTTGTATATGGGCTAAGTCTGGGACATTCGTTGGAATATTGCTCAGAGCTTGGAAGTAAAATAGCAGCACTATCTCTTAAACAGCTTGGAGCTAGTACTAGAAAAGAAGATCTACAGTCGGTTTTAAAAGAAATTTGAATTACGCATTTAAGCTAGAATCTGAATGTCTACTTAATAGTCAAAAACACCAAGTTAATAAATATTTTACTACTTATAATCAGAACTGTTGCAAGGGATTACTTCTAACTACTCCATTGCAAATGAGAAATACTACAAACTGGCAATAAAAGTCCAAACTGCTATCTCCATTGAGAGCGCCCCCCAACATTAAGCCGGCTTGTAAAAGTAATTTCGATGTGGAGCACCTGGAAATGGTTTTATAAATAAATTTTACATTTAACTTCAAATGAATAGTCCTGCGAAACCGATTCTAGAAGTCAATAGTGTAAGCAAGGCCTTTGGGGGTGTAGAAGCACTGCGCGATGGGTCACTAAAACTTTCCCCTGGGGAGGTGCTCGCAATTGTTGGAGCTAATGGAGCAGGAAAATCAACCTTAATCAAAATTATTGCTGGAGTGCTAACTCCAGACAGGGGTGATATCAGCATTAAAGGTAAATCTATTGCTCGTCAAGATCATACAGTTGGCTTCATACGACAAATGGGAGTTGAAGTCGTTTATCAGGATCTAGCGATAGTTCCGAATATGACAGCACCTTATAATCTTTTCTTAGGAAGGGTTCCAAGAAAATTTGGGATCTTCGTAGATGAAAAGAAAATGCAGGAAAAGACCAGGGAAGTGCTCGCAGAGCTTAAGGTAGAGACTGTCCAGAGTCTCAAGCGCCCAATTTCAGAAATGTCGGGTGGCCAGCAACAAAGTATAGCCATTGGACGAGCGATTGCCTGGGGGAAAGAGATTGTCATCCTAGATGAACCTACAGCAGCCCTAGGGCCAAATGAAACGCAACAGGTTGAAAGAGTGATCAATGAAATTCGCAAACGCAATACCGCTACAATCTTGATAAGTCATAATTTAGATCAAGTCTTCCGTTTGGCTGATCGCTTGGTGGTGGTCCATCAAGGAAACACCTCTAAAGAGTTCATGCGAAATGAGGTGACTATTGACGAGCTAGTTAAAGCCATTACGACTGGCTGAAAGGAGTCTTTCATGGCAAGTGATGTCGAAAAGAAAACGATGTTGCCAAATATGGAGAATAGGACATTGATGGCTCGGCTGGGTTTGCCCAATTGGGATTCTCCTGAGGGTCGAGTCTGGGTTAATCGGCTTAGAGATAATGTCCCATTTATTGCGATTACATTGGTGATTTTGTTGTTCTGGTTCATCAGTGGAGATCGATTCATGTCTGTTCGCAATTGGACGTTTATTGCTCAGCAGACCCCCGTTTTATTATTGCTGGCATTTGCCCAACTCTTAGTTGTTACGACTGGATCTATTGATATTTCTGTAGGCTCCAACCTTGGGTTCAGTGCCTACATGGCAGCTTTGGGGATGCTTTGGTTTGGAGAGTTGGGGTTCATTGTCGGAATATTTGCTGCGATGCTTATTGGAGTACTCAACGGGGCCATTTTCTCGCTGTTCAAGATCTCATCTTTCGTAACTACACTGGCAATGCTTATTATTGTTCGAGCTGTGCTGGTAATTGTTTCAGATGGTCGCTCCATATATGTAAGTGATCAGCCAATGAGCAACAGCAACATCACCTCAATCGAAGCCAAATGGTTGTTGGATCTCGGTCAATTCCCACAAATTCTCTATTTCACAGTTTTGGTCGCGGTTTTACTCTGGATTGTTTATGAAAAAACAGTCTTTGGCCAACAACTTAAAGCTCTTGGCGGAAACGAAAAAGTTCTTCGTTTGACAGGAATTTCAGTCAACTGGTTTAAAATCCAGGTTTTTGCTGCTGCAGGGTTTATGGTTGGGTTGGCATCATTTATCAACTTGGCTAGATCCGGGGCAGCTACTGTACAAGCAGGTGAAATGTTGGAGTTAGATGCCATTGCAGCTGTTGCACTTGGAGGCACAGTGTTAACGGGCGGCTATGGTAGTGTTCTGAAAACAGTGGTTGGTGCGTTGACGCTGACTATTGTTGCAAATGGCTTAACAATCGCTGGGGTTCCTCCCTCTTGGAGTAGAATTGCAAGAGGCCTCTTGTTGATCATCGCGATTGCTATATCACTCAACCGTAAGCAGATCGATGTAGTCAAATAGTTTTCCACTAGTAGGTATCGGTACCTGCTACCTGATAAACTTAAGAAAATGGAGGGCCTATGTGAAGAAATGTTTTCGAAACTTTGCTTAGCTTGTTTTTCAATGAGAATATATTTTTCTGAAGAGGTAACATGAAGCGATTTTTTCACGGCGTGCTTGGTATTATGATGCTGGCTCCGATTTCTTTTGCGGAAGCAGTTACTCCCCGCAAAGACTTAGTTTTTGCTGATTTAGGCCAGCCTCAAACCAATCCATGGGTTATTAACCGGCATCGTTTCCAGGAATGTGTAGCCCGGGCATTAAATATTGAGCAAATCCTTGCTGATGATGAAAACAGTGAGAGTAAACACGTAAGCCAAGCGGAATCTTTGGTAGCTCGCCAACCAGATGCAATGGTTTTCAACCCACTAACTTCGCCTGCTGGAGCTCAGGTGGCCAGATTACTGGAACGCAATCGTATTCCTGGTATGACAGCTGGAAGAGTAGTGGTTGCCGATTATGACAAAGAGTACAATGGCCAGTTCTTGATCGGACAAATGGGTACCAACCTGGATGCTTGGGGTGCTGCGATGGCTCAGGCTGCGATTGATGATGGCCATCGTAAAATTGCGATGATTTGGAATCCGAAGGATGTCATCACAACTCAATATATTTGGGCAGGAGCTCAAAGAGTAATTGATAAGTATCCCGATGCTGAAGTGATAATGGAGGGCCGAGATCGATTGAGCCGAGAGACTGGGATCAAGTACGCAGAGCAGTACGTTGCACGTTTTGGAGAAGGTGAAATTGATGCGATTATTGTTTTAGGAGCAACTGCTGGACTTGGAGCTCAATTTGCTCTTGAGCAAGCTGGACGAACAGATATCGACGTAATTACTTGCGATATTGACGAACAAGTCGCTCAGAATATTCGTGATGGTAAGTTGTCATTCAGCATTGGAGGCCACTGGATGGGGGGTGGTTTTGCAATGATCCATCTTTATGACTACTTGCACGGATTCCCCATTGAAGATACCCAGCCTGATTTCAGCTTGATTCCCGTGAATGCATCAAACGTTGATGCATACGAACGTCAGTTCTTGAATGGGTGCGTGCTTACTCCTAATGAAATCCGCAATATCTCCCGGGTGTATAATCCAGATGCAGACCTGGCTGGATTTATTGAGAACTTCTCAAATACTTGGAATGATTGAGATTCTCTTCTAGCTTAGTGACTTTCTCCTCCCAAGTCCCGAGGACGTTCTTCTTTGGAAGACACAGTTCTCGGGGCGACTCTACACACTATTTTTGATTTCTGTGTTTATACAAATGACCTGCAAGACACGAATGAATTGTGGAGTCATTTCATCTTGGATTTAATTAGCATATTTTTGATACCAGCAATATCGAGTAGATGTTCATTATGCAGATCGGTCCTTCTGCAAGTAAGGCATTGCTTCCTTTAGTGACTAGGGAGCGCGTAACTAAAGTAATGTGATAAAGGACATATAACCAATTCCGTTGAGAAGTGTCTTCCTATCTCAATCTGAAATTATCAGTACTACTGGAACCTTTACAGGAATAATCTTTAGTGTACTGGTGCGCAGCATAGCTTAGATAATTAAAAGATAAAAAAGCCAAATAAATTGTGGAGGGAAATGTGGGTTTTAACGCAAAGCGACATCTGGAAAAGATTCAATTGGTTGAAGAGCATGTTCGCCAACATAAATCGGATATAGCCCAGCATCCCTGGAGGGAACACTATCATTTTCAAACCCCTGTAGGCTGGATGAATGATCCCCACGGATTGATTCAGTTTCAGGGACAGTTTCATATGTTTTACCAACACCATCCCTTTAGCGGAAAATGGGGCACAATGCACTGGGGTCATGCAATCAGTGAAGACTTGATTCATTGGAAGCATCAGCCCGAAGCCCTTGCCCCAAGTGAGGATTATGATGGTTGGGAAGGTGGAGGAATCTTTACAGGATCTGCTATTGAACATCAGGATGAACTGATCTTGTTCTATACCGGCTGTGCTCAAGATCGACAAGTGCAGTGCATGGCCAGTTCATCGGATGGCTATTCTTTTGCCAAATCAAATCACAATCCCGTCCTTGCAGACCCACCCTCTGGAATCAATCCCCATGACTTTCGGGATCCCAAGGTCTGGCGGCAGGGTGATTGTTGGTACATGGTGACTGGGGTTACTGATGGAGTAAGTGATTTGATTGAGCCCTCCAATGTCCAGAGAAACGGTCTTGGCAAAGTCTGCTTACATCGGTCCAAAGATTTGAAAAATTGGGAATTCATTAACTATCTAATAGAGAGCCGCGGTGAGTTGGGTACCATGTTGGAGTGTCCTAACTTCTTTCCCTTGGATGGTAAGTGGGTATTGATGTATTCCCCAATGGGACTTCATGATTGTCAGGTAGTCTACTTGACCGGGGATTTTGATGAGAAGACCGGGAAATTTCACTGGCAGACCATGGGTTCGGTCGATTGGGGTTTCGACTACTATGCCCCCCAACATTTTCGTGATGACAGAGGTCGGGATTTGCTCATGGCTTGGGTTGGATCCTGGCCCTTCATGCCTTGGTGTCGTGGCAACTATGACACTAGCGATTTGGGCTGGTATGGTAGCATCACCCTCCCACGTCAAATACGACTGTGCCCAGATGGGAAGCTTGCCAGCGAGCCAGTTTTTGAGATAGAACGGCTCAGAGAGAATGAGAAGTATTACTTGCCATGCGTGATTCACGAATCAGAAGCTTTCCCCTTTATTGCTGGAGACGGAGTGCATTGTGAAATCATCGCTAGCTTTGACTTGTTGGAGACCAGTGCAGAGCGAATTGTTTTCCGTTTGCGCGGTTCTAAGAATCAAGAGACAAAGTTAGAGTTAGATCTTGCGCGAGGTGAGATGATTTTTGATCGTACTCGCTCAGGGAACATCTCTGCTCTAAAGCGAAAATGTTTGTTGGAGTCAGCGGGCCAATCTCAGCTTAACATTAGAATGTTTCTCGATAGTATCTCCATCGAAATTTTTACTGATGGTGGTCGGACTACAATGACCAACAATATTTTCTCTAGTCCAGAAAGTAATCAACTTTCTATTTATGCAGTTGGAGGAAGCACGCGCTTATTAGGACTGCGAACCTATGGGTTGAGGCCCAGTGTGATTGGGTAAGATTCTTTTTGAGATGGGCCTTTAGAATCAAAAAGACACAACATTTATTCCTAATCTGTTTCATGGTGAGGCCTCGTTATGAACTCAACAAAAGATCTCGCCATCCTTTCCAGATCATCCAACTTTCTCACCTCCACCAATTCATAGCATGGACTGGCTCAAGAGCCTCTGAACCGTTAAAACTGCTTTGGTCGGATGTTGATTTCAACCAACGTTTCTACACAAAGCGAGATACGAAAAGCGGGAAGTCCCTCATCTTTCCAATGAGTGAGAGGTTACATTGCATCTTGCAGGAGCAAAGGAAGTTACTTGATGACTCTCCAGAAGTGATGCGAACCAGTCGCTTTGTCTTTCCAGGTCCTGCAGGTGGTCAACGCAAGTTGGATTCTTATCTGCGCCACTTCCGCAGGATTCGAGATCTAGCAGGAATTCCCGAAGACTATCGGCCAAACTACTGCCTACGCGATACGGTTGCTTCACGTCTTTTG
>PBWC01000009.1 GCA_002729095.1 Methanobacteriota archaeon | reverse complement strand
GTTGGCTAGAGCACCTGACTGTAGACTGGAAACACATGGTTGTAGGCAGCCATCAGGGGGTCCCCGGTTCAAGTCCGGGAGCGCGGACCAATATATCCTCTCCCACGTCCCAGCAGGACGGATATACGCCCCCTCCTGCTCCTAGGAGCTTCGTGAATGGGTTCCAAACGCATCGAATATGCTTCAATTGGGTTTTTTCGGGAATAGCTATGATAATCATTTCCTGGTTGGTTACTGGAAACGCACTTATCATGGAATTAATGGTTGTGAGTGGAGCGTTTGGCGTAGGAGTAGCAGACGCCTTACACTCATTACGATATGGCACGGCAAAATAGCTGATTCCGTTCTCGGACATACTGGAGAAATAATCAGAACTCTGTGATTTCCCATTCATGACTACCATCACAAATACAGCCATAAATTCTATTAGAATCAAGCTGTTGAAGTTAGCGTGAGCGGAAAAAACTGCAAGCTCCCAAATTCTACTATTTGCGCGATTGGCTTGATTTTAATCTTAATTACATCCTCATATCTACACTCCGAAAAAACCCCTTTAGAAGGGATTAACATGGATTATAACAGCTCTCAGCCAGGTTTCTACATTAATTCGAGCTCCCAGAGTGGTCAAACACCCTGTCCTCCGGGAATGTATCAGCCTTCTCCAAACCAACCCAGCTGCATTGATGCAAGCCCCGGTCACATTGTAGAGAATAATAGCTATGTGGAAGTAGACTTCAATAAATCAGTCATAGCTACGGGTGACCATCATACTTGCGCATTGCTAGATAATGGGTCTGTAAGCTGCTGGGGACGGAACGATTTTGGCCAATTAGGAAATATCGGATACGCTCATCAGCAATCCTACTACACACCATCTCCTATTCCGACATCTGGGTTTGGGATTGGACGTACTGCAGTCTCAATATACGCAGCCTACGATACCACATGCGCAATACTCGACAATGGGTCAGTAAGCTGTTGGGGAAATACGCACGCCTCCAGCAGCATGGAGACTTGGTCGCCCACGCATGTAGGATCTTTCGGAGCTGGCAGGATTGCCACCTCGATTGCGATTGGTTTGGAGCACGTATGTGTTTTACTGGATGATGGAACAATAAGCTGCTGGGGTGCAGGCGGTTACGGCCAATTGGGGGATGGTACGGGAATCGGGCGTTCTTACCCTGCTCCAACTTCTAGCCTGGGTACTGGCAGATCGGCTGTCGCTATTGCTAGTGGATATCAGCATACCTGCGCAATACTCGATGATGGCTCCGTCAGTTGCTGGGGTCGTAATACAGGAAATGGCTACCTCGGAGATGGGACTTCAACAAATCGTTACGCACCAACCCAGACGGCTTCTCTCGGCACCAACAGGACTGCCGTGGCCATCTCGGCAGATCTGCATACATGCGTCGTTTTAGACAATGGAGGTATAAGCTGTTGGGGCCATGGATACAGTGGCAGGCTTGGGAATGGAGGTAATGCTGACAGCAACGTTCCCACGTTAGCAACTAATCTCACTAATTCTAGGACCGCTGTTGCGATATCCGTCGGAGGGGAGCATTCCTGTGCTATTCTTGACGACAGCTCTGTGGCTTGCTGGGGCAGTGGTGGGTCCAATGCATCAACACGGCCCCCCTCACAAGTATCGCGATACAGATATGGCCCACTCGGGCACGGCTTGCATACTAATCTGCTGATACCGACCCAGATATCCGGCTTTGGACAGGGCAAGGATGTTATTGGGATATCCGCCGGCGATCGTCACACTTGTGCTTTATTGGACAATCTCTCTATTGTGTGTACAGGGGCAAATGGCTACGGGCAGTTGGGGGATGGGTCATACAATGGATCAAATATTACAGTGGCTGTTTCTAGCTTAGGGCCAAATAGAACCGTACAAACCAATATGATTCTTCATGGCCATGTTGGCCAGACCAGTCAGACTCCTTGTCCAGCGGGTAGCTATCAGCCAAATTACGGTCAAACCAGTTGCATAGTCTCAGGCCAAGGGCATTACGTGGCTAACCAAGGGTCGTCCAGCCAAACTCCTGCCTCACCGGGTTTTTATGTCGCCGTGAGCGGATCTGCCAATCAAACGGCTTGCCAGGCTGGTACTTACAACCCGAGTACAGGATCTACGAACTCAAGCTCATGCCTCCCAACATCGCCAGGATATTATGCACCTGTGTCCGGATCGGCCAATCAAACGGCTTGCCAGGCCGGTACCTATCAAAATAACTCAATGCAAGCCACATGCCTGAGCTCCTCTCCAGGTCACTATGTATTGAGTTCAGCATCCACCAACCAAACAGCCTGCTCACCTGGAACCTACCAGCCACATGCTGGCCAAACAAGTTGTATGGTCGCAAGCCAAGGGCATTACGTGGCTAGTAGTGGGGCATCCAATCAGACATCTTCATCACCAGGGTTCTATGTTCCATCCTCGGGATACTCATTCCAAGTACCATGCAGTCAGGGGACATATCAGCCAAATTTTTCACAAGCATCCTGTATTCCCACCAGTCCAGGTTATTTCAGCCCGATTCAAGGGTCGTCAAACCAGACCTCTTGTGCCCCCGGAACGTATCAGCCAAACCATACCAGTATGTCCTGTCTTCTGTCCTCGCCCGGTTATTACGTCAACGGCAGCTCATCGATACTACAAACCCCCTGCATGCCTGGCTCCTTTCAGAATTCTTTTGGTCAAAGAAACTGTACTTTAGCGACTCCCGGGCACTATGTGGAGAATATCGGATCGTCATCTCAGACGGAATGTCCAGCAGGAACATACAATCCATACCATGGATCACAGAATATTACCTCTTGCCGATATTCGAGTCCTGGATATTACAGTCCTAACGGTTCTGCTGAACAAATTCCTTGTGCCCTCGGAACCTACCAACCCTCGAGTGGAGAAAGCAGTTGCATTAATTCTTCCCCTGGGCACATTGTACCATTTAATGCCTCTAGCGTCCAAGTTCCATGTAGCCCTGGAACTTATCAACCAACAAGCGGGCAATCGGAATGCCTAATTGCAAATCAGGGGTACTATGTTTATTATCACGGTTCTGAAAATCAAACTGCTTGCGACTCCGGAACTTACAATCCCATAAACGGCTCATCGTCAGAGGCCGACTGTATTGACACAAGTCCCGGATACTACTCCCCTAATTCAGGTTCAAGCAAGCAGTATCCCTGTAATCCTGGCACATATCAACCTCTTGGAGGTCAAAATAATTGCACTAATTCAAGTCCGGGACATTACGTTCTTGTGAACGCATCAACAACTCAAGAGCCTTGCATAGCTGGTACGTATCAGCCAAACTACGGACGGACCTATTGCGAGTATCCAAGCCCTGGACATTATGTCCCCACATCTTCATCCTCCAATCAAACGAGAGCAGAACCAGGGCATTACGCCAATGCTGATGACAATGATACAACAACTTCACACCCTTGTCCATTAGGATATTACCAACCGTATTCAGGTCAATCAGAATGTATCGAAGCAGATTCCGGATTTTATGTAGATAACAACGGTTCAACAACTCAAATTCCCTGTATTGGAGGGACCTATAACCCAAATAATGGTTCCACATCCATTGATAATTGTATAGAGTCAATCCCTGGTCACTATTCCGAAGATGGATATTCAATGTATGTCCCTTGTGAGCTAGGATCTTATCAACCAAATTCAGGACAATCAAGTTGTATTGAATCCGAACCTGGTTTTTATGTAGAAAACAATGGTTCGATAGATCAGACTCCTTGTGTCGAAGGGACGTATAATCCTAATTTTGGCGCAGACTCTCAGGATCATTGCGTGCAATCCAATCCCGGATATCATGTCCCAAGTCCCGGTTCTGGCAACCAAATACCTTGCATCAAAGGAACTTATCAACCAAACTTCGGAGAATCTAACTGCATCCCTGCATCTCTTGGATACTATGTCCCAGTCGAAGGCTCAATTTCTCAGATTGCGGCTGATTTAGATCACTATGTCGATTACACTGGAAGTTTCACGACAAGCCGATGCCCCGAATACTACTTGACATTGGAAACAGGCTCTAAAACAATAAATGAATGTCTCCTAGATACTGACTTAGATAGAACACCGAATATTTTTGATGAGGATGATGATAATGATAATATCTTGGACTCTAATGATTTTTGTCCCGCAGGGCAGATCAATTGGATTAGTGGATTTGTTAGTGATCAGGACATCGACGGTTGCAAAGACTCAGGGGAGGATTTAGATGATGATAACGATGGTCGTTTGGATGATAATGATGCTTTTCCTTATGACCCATTTGAACAAGATGATAATGATTTAGATGGCCGAGGAGATAATCTAGATATCGATGATGACAACGATGGCTTATCAGATATTCTCGAATACGACTTGGGAACAGATCAATTTGACGCAGATACCGATGGAGATGGTTTCAACGATAAAATTGACCGTTTCCCTTTGGATGGAAATGAGTGGGTTGATACCGATGGCGATGGAATAGGAGACAATTCTGATTTCATGAAGACAATTTCGTTCTACCAAACCCTAGACCAACTAATGCTCCATTTGGCGATAATTGTAGCTTTAGCAATCGTAGTTACGAGACTCACTCGTCCAAAGTCTGAGGAATTAGAAGGAAACTCAGCAACTTCCGAGGAGGAGTAAGGAATGGGCAAGAACACACGCTGGGACTACGGCCACGGCTTGCTCACAGGGGTGAACACACTCCAACAGAGGAGGCTCAAATCCGACCTCGTCCGTATGCAGACGGAACACAGCGATGCGCTAAGGAGGTCACAGCAGGAGACCAATTCAGCCATCGTCAAAACCACCAAGATAACTCTTGAGGCGATAAAGAACGTCAGGGACCTCCAGCTTGCAACCATGATAAATCTGGTTGAGATGGATATGAAGCTTGACGAGATATCCGATGCGGCATGGGACCTGGTCAACTACTTCAAGGACAAACACGAGAGGGAGAGCTTCCTGAAAGGCCTCTACTTCGATCTCAAGAGAGAGATGGACTTCATCAGGACGTTCTCTGAGGATTGTCCCGAGTTTGCCATCATCCAGCTAGAGAGACTCCAGCAGATAATCCGGCAGAACGGTCTGACTCCCGACCACTTCCTCTTCCTGACAAACATGGACGACATTGAGAAGGCTCAGAACCTGATTCAATCCGTGGATGACCTCCACTACCAAATCACAAGCTCTTTGGGTGATTAGATGGGCAGGAAGGACCTCTCCAATCTCAGAGCCGGCCTGAAAAGGGGCATGGAGATCGACAGGAGCATCGCCTCCCTGACCGAGAAGCGTGACTCTCTGAATAGAAGTAAGCGTAAGAAGAAATCCGAGATAGAAAAAATTCCCGACAAACCAGCTCTTGCCATTGATCCAAGTACTCTCACAGTAAAAAAACTGAAGCAGATTCTAGGCGAACATGACTTGCCAAAAGGAGGGGTAAAAAAGCAATTAGTGGCACGTTTAGCGGAAAACAACATAGATCTAGGAATTGACGCTGGTTCCAAGAGTATTCAGAATATTGGGGATTTAGAGCCTAAACTCCTTGAATTGAAAGACACAATCAAAGCTCTCAAGAGTCAGATAAAAGAGCAGGAGCTATCATTGGGCCCATACAGAGAAAAGGAGAAAGATGCTAGCTCGAGGGTAGAGAAGGCAAAAAACTCATGGATTTACACTAAAGACGACGGTTACGTATCAGGGAATCAAAAAAAGTTCGACGTTTTTAATTACATCTGGATGTTATTCCTCGGCATTTTTCTTGCTGGTGCCGGTATGGCAATTTGGGAACTGCTGTTGTCAGCCGGTGTTGTCGTAGAAAATGAAAATGTCATGAGTGTACCTGAAATAGTGTATGTTTCTTGGGTTACCTTCTTCTGTTGTCTCTTCCCCTTTTTAGGAGGAACTTTTTTGCTAATACTGCAGTTAGTATACGATCCTGCTGGAAATGCAGTTGAGTTACATAATTCAGCTAAAGATGAGCTAAGGAGAGAGGAGGCCCCCCTCAATAATTTAAAGATGGAGCTGAGCTCTGTCAAAGGACAAATAACCCGAATTGAAATAATGAAGGATAGAACCGAGGCAAACAGACTTGAAATCGAAAAAGGCAGAAAGGAGATTGAAAGGTTGGAGGTCGAGATTGAGGACCTAAACCTGGAAATTTCCAAGTTGAGAATCGAGCTGAAAGAGGTCTACGCTGACATAAAACATCTACTGCCATATTCTTACATGTTGGAATGACAGGGGTACTCTCTGAATTTTCAAGCGTTAGTTGGTTGCATTTCAGATTTCGGAACCATCGACTCTATACTGGACCAAATATTAGAGATCTGACTGTCTGTTTTCGCTATTTCCCCCAATTTTTCGTTCAGTTTTTTTGTTTCCCTTTCTATTGCCTTGTTGAGGCCATCAAGCTTGGATGTCACTTCCTCGTAAATTCTTACATCCCTGGACAAATTAAGATATTCATATTTTCTCCTTTGGGAAACCTTCACTGCATAGAAGGAGCCAAATCCAGGTAAAAGGGCTACGACTCCAAATATGACCCCAACAAGCAAATATGATACATCTGTTGCCCCGACCCATATGCATATAAATCCACACCAAATCATTGCAACTCCAGGCAATTCCAACAATGAGACGCCTCTTTTCACGACTTGAGTCATCGACCTGCGTGCAACAATGTAACCAATGATCGTGAGCAGAGTGATAATGTAAAATAATAAATCACCGAAGGTCCAATAATCTGAATCTGAGAGTGAATCTGTAATTACAAGTTCCATTGTAGGAATTCCATAAAATAAGAAACCTCCTAACATAACTATAAGAAAAAATCCACCAGATAACAGTAGTAAAATTTCGGCAATGGTCCAACTATCAGATGAAGGATCGTGGTCGTCAGTTACTTCTTTATGTGAAAGTAGCGAATAAATAAAACCACGTTTCCCATCGACTTCCAATGAGGTGGATTTGTATTTATCGTAATCCGGTTTTGAAGGCATTTCTTCAAACAACTTCTCTCTTTCCGCCACATGTTTTTCCAGTTTTAATGTGATTTTCTGTTGATCATCGTAATGCGAGCTTAGGTCCTGATTCAGGGTGTTTATTTCCTCAAGGCCTTCTTTCAGTTTTAGGTATCTCTCCATTACTCACTGCCTCCGTTCATTTCTGTAAGCTCATCCTGGAGCATGGCGAGCCTGTCGAAGCATGATTGCGCATAATCCAAGTCCGAAAATGATGCTGAGAAATCAGAGATGGATACCCTTCTTTCCGTAATTATCTCGTAAAGTGCCTCGACATGCAGAAGGGCCCATTCTGGATATTCGATTTTGATTTTATCCAATTCGTTCATCCTGAGATTAATTTGATGCAAAACCATTCTTTGCTCTCTGTCCGTGGCCTCTTCACGCTTTATCGATAACAGGGTAGAAGAGATTGTTTGAAGCTCATTTAGCGACGCTTTACCCACATTTATGAACTCTCTTTGCTGTTTTTTCAATATCTCGTTCTGCCTTGTTATGCCTGAAAGAAGATCATTGGTCAATTCGCTACTTCTCAAGATAGCTTGCCTTTCATAGCTCTCATTTATCGCGATAGCTGACATTGTGTTGGCTAGATCCTCCGTCTTTTTGTTTAACTCACGTAGTTGCCCCAGCTTCTTCTGGTCGTGATAGACATCAGATGCGATATGCAATATGTCCAAGGTACTTGCCTTTGGCCTAGGTCGGCGTTGCATGGACATGTAGTATGAATGTGGGCTCCGATTAAAAAAACTTCATCAACACAGCGATATTGTTGCTGGGAGCGTATTCTTCCATTAGTGCCTCATTTAGTTTGTCGTGATGACATGAGCCACCTCAATAGCCTCGACGCCACCGAGTTGTGAAGCTCCTTTCGTGCGATGACCCTCATCAGATGCTCGTCAAACGGGGAGTGGTCGTATGGAGAGCCTGGAAGCTTGCAAGGAAGCGCCCTCACACAGGTAAGAAGAACGTCTATGGGGCGAAT
>PBWC01000072.1 GCA_002729095.1 Methanobacteriota archaeon | reverse complement strand
TGATTTCATAATCCAACAAAGGGCATAATATGGCGGTAAATTTGCGTTGGTCGCTGATGAACCCTGAGAGTTTGTTCCTGTATTACTTGGATTGCCAGTTGTACCACTTATTGAGTGAGAGTGACTACCTGAACCACTAGTATTAATATTTCTTTGAGCACAGTCATTATTACTTGCTGGCCACGGTCTATAACCATTATTAATAACAACATATTGGTCAATATACTGGTGATTATGATTACCTCCAGTGGTGGATGCACTAAATGAGTGAGTGTGATTATTAATAGTGTGACTGTGACTTACAAGAGTCGCATTTGCACTACCACCTGTGGCATTGGGTGATAGACCTGGATATGTGGTATCCGCAGTGCTGTTATTAGCACCAATAATGAATCTGTTTACTAAATTTGGAGTGCTATTATTTCCATTACATAATACCCAACCTGTCGGTATATTATTTGCATTACCTGACCATGCTACAATAACACCACTAGGAAATGCTGCATTTGATCCTGCTGGTCCAGGCGGACCTGGTACACCTTGAGGACCTGTAGGACCTTGAGTTCCTTGAGTACCTTGAGGACCAGGCGAACCTGCTGGACCAGGTGTACCTGTACCTCCATCTGGACCTTGAGTTCCTTGAGGACCAGTTGGTCCTTGAGGACCTTGAGCACCTGTATTACCTTTTTGTCCTTGAGTTCCTTGAGGACCTGCTGGACCTGCTGGTCCTTGAGCACCTTGAGCACCTTGAGTACCTTGAGCACCTGTATTACCTTTGTCTCCTTTATCTCCTTTGATACCAGTGCCATCATTTCCATCTTGACCCTTTTGACCCTTTACACCTTGAGGACCTGTAGCACCTTGAGGACCTTGTGCTCCAGTTGCACCTTTTTCTCCTTGAGGTCCTTGTGCACCTTGATCTCCTTTTTGACCTTGATCACCTTTCTGACCTTGATCTCCTTTCTGACCTTTAGTTCCTTGACCACCTTGAGGACCTTGTGCACCTTGAGGACCTTGAGCACCTTGAACTCCTTTCTGACCTTTTATTCCCTGATCACCCTGATCTCCTTTATTACCTTTTTGGAGAACATCACCCTTTTGACCCTTATCTCCAGTAGCACCTGTTAAACCTACCGAACCCTTTTCTCCTTTTGCTCCAATCTCTCCTTTTGCACCAGGATCAGGAATACGATTCCATGCGTATCCATTCCACCTCCAAGTGATTGTGCCAACTGTGAAGGACTGATTAAGTGATGGATTATTAGGAAAATTAACTGCCATGAAATTATTTAGTTCTAGATACAAAAATATTCTATTTTTTCATCTGGTGGGTCCATGAAAAATACTTGATTATTTCTATATTCATAACCAAAGTATCTATCGTTAGTAACATTCATTCCATGAGGGAATTTAGCTCCATCAAAAAAAACTAATCTATTATATGCAGGTTCAAGTGTTTTTAATAGTTTATATTTATTCTTCGGTCTCCAAGGTTCATAATGTTCATTTATACCTTTGTTTTCTTTTTCATTATAATCATCAAGTAATTCTGATGAATATAAATTTGTACCCCACTCATCATGAAAGTAAACAATACCATTATATCCATAGTCTATGTGTGGCCACCAATAATTATCAATATAATTATTAAATTTTAAACTGTCTTTATCATCTTTAAATAAAGTTGCATTAGTGGAAATTTCTGGTCTAAACGTATAATTATTATCTTCAATTAAATTAGAAAGAAAAAAATAAATGTGAAATAATCTCTCATCAAATTCACTGAGTCTCCTATCATCAAAATAGATGCCATTAAAGGATGGTTTTTGATTTATCTTCCATAAACCAACTATACCTTCGTTTAGAGGTTCTTCAAATATGTATTCGTAAACTTTGTCTGGATATTTGTAAAAATTATCAATTGTAAAGATAGGAGAATCTTCAATGTACTCCACTTTTACTTCAGGATCTTGTCTAATATCAAATATATTCATCTTGCGTTCTCGCTTCAACATAATACCAAGTGACAGCAACTCTTTTCTTACCAGATGTCACAGGTTCTCCTGCGTGAGGATAACACCAATTTGATGGAAATATTAATGCTTGACCAGGCAAGGGTTTATATTTTTTATGAGTAAAAACTGTATTACCTCCCTCAAAATCATTAGTGAGATATAGTATTATTGAAATAGTTCGATAATATTCTTGTCTGCGAAGATCGGCAGTATCATGATGCATGTTATATTTTTGACCTTCTCGGTAATCTAAAATTTGAATTGCCTCTCTCCAAGAATTTGTATCATATCCGCCAGGCACAGGAAAATGTTCAAAAGTAACATTTATTTTAGATACTCTATCTTTATATTCTTCCAATGCAGCGTTCATTTTTAAATGAAGATTTTTTGTAAAAATTTCATCTTCACTAAGAATACATCCAGTACTGCTTCGTACTTCTGTTCTTGCAGTTGCTTTTTCTCCTTCACCAAAAACAGTATTAGGTTGGAATGTTAGCGTGTCAATGTATTCGTTTAACTTTTTTACTTCTTCGGATGATAAAATTTCAATTATTTGTATAAGATCATGCATTATGTTATAAATTAGGATTATTTGGCGAAGGTCTCCATTTGTATGTAGTATCACCTACAGTTGTTCCTACTCCTACACCTCCAGAATTGTAAACCATTCCAACTCCTCCACCATCGTTAGTGTCGAGCACTGTAAAATGTCCCGTAGGAGGTTGCCATACATTCGTATCGCCATCCCAGATTACGGAATCTATAACTTCATTAGAAGATGTGTTTATGATATGATACTGTGCCATAATTTTATTATACTACAATTCTAAAATAAAAACAATACCAGCCGTTCCAGCATTACCAGGTTGGTTTTTACCAGCACGACCACCTGCACCTCTTCCATACTGCTGCATAAAGTATTGAATTCCACCTGTACCAGTGGTATTGTTATTACTAGTATTACCAGAGTTTCCACTATTGGTTAGTTGACAGTTCGTAGAACCTCCTCCTCCAGCACCAGGACCACCTGAACCAGTAGAGTAAGGAGATCCACCTCCACCATTTCCATAGGCAGTCTGTCCGTTTCCATGTGGATCGACGTATGACTGTCCACCACCAGGACCGTGATATCGGCTTCCACCACCGCCACCACTACCAACTTGTACGTTAAAGTGATTACCCATCTCTGATGAGTTATAAAATCTAATTCCTAATCCACCAGCTCCAGCTCCACCACTTCTGGCACCCCATCTTCTTCCACCTGGACCAGAACCACCAGATGCACCACCACCACCTATCATAAAGCACCAGTATTTTTGTGTTCCTGATGAGACTGCAACACTATTGGCACTGCTATTCCAGACTCGGAAGTTTGCATTAGCAGTACTGGAACCAGTTGGGCCTGGTGGTCCTGAACCACCACTCGGACCTTGAGGACCTTGAGGACCTGTTGAACCTTGAGGACCTGTTGGTCCTTGAGAACCTGTTTGACCCTTCTGTCCTTTAGCACCCTGACCACCTTGAGGACCTTGACTACCTTGAGGACCTTGAGGACCTGTTGAACCTGTATTTCCTGTTTGACCCTTCTGTCCTTTTGCTCCAGTAGAACCAGTGTTTCCTTGACCCCCTTGAGGACCTTGTGCTCCAGTCGCACCTTTTTGACCTTGAGGACCTTGAGAACCTGTGTTTCCTAATTCACCTTTTTGTCCTTTTGATCCAGTAGAACCAGTGCTTCCTTGATTACCTTGAGGACCTTGCGGACCTGTGGCTCCCTGAGGTCCTGTTACACCTAATTCACCTTTTTGACCTTTTGCTCCAGTTGAACCAGTAGTTCCCTGATTACCTTGAGGACCTTGAGCACCTTGAGGACCTGTGTTACCAGTAACACCTTTTTGTCCTTTTTCTCCTTTCTCCCCTGTATCTCCTTTTTGACCCTTTTGACCTTGAGGACCTTGTGCACCAATCTCACCTTTTTGTCCTTTATCTCCTTTAGCACCAGTAACACCTATTTCACCTTTTTGTCCTTTATCACCTGTAGGACCTTGAACTGTTGATGCTTCACCCTTTTGTCCTTTCGTTCCAGTCGCATTGTTTCCATCTGCACCAGTTTCACCCTTTTGTCCTTTATTTCCTTTCGCTTCTACATCTCCTATATTTCCTTTTTGTCCTATCTCACCCTTCTGACCCTTATCTCCTTTTTGACCTTTCTCACCTTTTTGTCCCTTTTCTCCTTTTTCACCCTTCTGACCTTTAACACCAATCTCACCTTTCTGTCCTTTTTGACCTGTATCACCTGCGAGTTTGATATGTGCAGTGTCACCATTTACAGTAATAGAGTTACCTGTACCAACGAATCTTAAATTTGTAATACCAGTTCCGACAACTAATCCTTCAGATTGAATACCTACAGCGGAAACAAAATTATTACTTACACCTGTTAATCCTTGTCCACTTCCTCTAAATGTTCCACCAGAAGCATGGAATCCAGCACGACCAGTAACAACACCTATCGCATCTACGTTTGCTACATCTTCATATGTTAATTTACCAGCAACAGTCATGTCACCAGAAATATTAACTGAATTAAAATCAGCAGTTAGAGGTAATCTTGCAGCATCAAGTCTTCCTGATGTAATTAATTGTGCTGGTATTTTTAATCCTGACTTCGCATTTCTATTTGAGTCAAGTACTCGATTACCACCAATATATAATTCGTTTGCTCTTATACCCTTTCTAGTTCCTGACTTATCTACAACTTCTAAGTCACCACTACTACTATCTCTCTTAAATTTTGTTTCTCCAAGACTTAATGAATCATCAGAAGGATCAATTGTAATTGAACCCGTACCAATTGTTAATATACCCGTTACTCTTGCATCGCCAGTTACAACTAAATCTTCTCCAAAAGTCGTAGCACCACCAACATGTAACTTAGATACTGTTGTAATACCAGCTGAAAGATCACTTACACCTGCTCCTGCGACAATTGGACCGCTGAAGGTAGATGCTGTGACTACACCAGAAAATACTGCTGCACCTGAATTATAAATTGTCGCACCATGACCTATTGGTGTATCTGCACCTAAAACATTTATTCCTGCAATTTCAATACCAACATTATGTACGTTACTTGTTCCCGTTTTAAAATTTGATGCAGTCGC
>PBWC01000008.1 GCA_002729095.1 Methanobacteriota archaeon | reverse complement strand
TGGAATGTGAATATTCATTGGAATGGCAAACAATGCTATCGCCATGACCACCAGTGCCGCAGTCATCCATCCCTCTCGTCCTTTGATTACTAATCCTAATCGGTCTTCCTGAATCTTGTTGGTTCGAGTCAATTGTAGTGCTGCAATTACCAACTTTTTAGCCCCGACAAACGACATCAATAATAGAACCGCTCCTACAACCCATCCTTCGATTAAAATCCATGAAAGGGCAATATACCAGACGATTACGTTCAACACCAATACCCCGAAATCTATCAGCCCGTCTGATAAAGGAACATTTTCATCAGGGCGCATCTTAATAATATCCGAAATTGCAGTGATTAGAGCGATGAAGCTCATCAATGATACTGCACCACCAATTGTGAATGAGAATGGGACCAATAATACTGGTTGGTTTTCATTAAATGTACTAATGAAAATTAACAGTGCTCCGATGAAGATAAGTAACCTAATTAGAACCCCAAATAATCTGCTTAATAGTTCTGAAGAAAATGATAACCACGACCATGGTGTTTTCATTCCTGTATCGAGTTCCTTTGAGCCTATTTTAATGAGTCCTGAACGTAGGGATAGCAGAACTCTATTTGGATATCTGACGACAAAAAACATCCCAATCAATCCCAGGTAAGCAAACATCGGCAGATAAGGGTCTCGTTCTTCATACATATCCAAGCCACTCTCAAGTCGATTTGAGGCTCCGCAATATTGCAGCCATGATAACTGGTCAAGATATCTGATTGTATCACACCATTCTTCGGAGTCCATTATTTGATTTGATACTAAAGTAGTGGCTTTATCACAGTCAAAGTCTGCATATTGTGGGTCATTTTGTTTGTATGATTCTGAACATTTTATAGAATATAGGTCTGAAGTAATTTGCCAAACTACAGGTATTGAAGAAATATTGTTTTCAGAATAATTAAACAGTTTTCCTGCAGAAATCCCTTGCCCTTGAACCAAGTTAGCAATACCGTCTCCATCTATATCTCTGTCTTTTACTTCATCATGAACTCCATCGCCATCTGCATCGTTTACCGATATCCATTCACCTATTGACATTGGTTGGCCGCCGAACTCATATCGGCCAACATCTGGACAATATTTTGGATGGCCGATTATTGGATTTTCGTCATTATCGCCATCAATATCAAGATCACAAACATCGATTGTTCCATCATTATCCAAATCATCATCATCAATAAATCGGAATTGGAACCAATCTGCAGGAGAGCCGAGAGCAAAATCGCCGACCTCTCTGTATGAGGTTTCTAGAGCGTCATTAGCAGGACCTGATGTTTGAGAATAAGTAACAGTGTAATTCATTGTATGATTGATATATAGCCAGTTTGTTGTTACACCTCCTGATGGTTTTAGAGTGACATGGGAGTCTTTCTCAAAGTAATCCCATTCGCCTAGGAAATCATTAGAAAATGACGGCGCAGCAATTCGACTGGATGTGCTATAATATGCACCTGTTGGGTCATCCACTAGGTTGACATACACTACATCATGACCTGTATTAGAAATAGTTACTCGGAATTCAGTTGACCGAGTTTTGGTAAATATTGACGGTTGAATTTCATATCCATCATCATTTTTGAATTCTCCTACTACTGCCTCACCAGTCAAACCTGCTGATAGGATGTATGCTGATGTTTCAGCCTTAGTGCAGAATTCTGGAGTAAACGTTCCAATATACTCTTGAGGCCGTAATATCTGTTCTGGAATTTGCTCAATATCAAGTGGCCGCCATTCCCTATCTGTTTGGTTGTAAATCGAAGCAACTGTTATACCTGAAAATTCGCCTATTCCAGTTGCGCTTCTGTTAAGCCAAATATCTCCATCACCGCGGAAAATTGGCGTTACTGGTGTATAATGTAGCCATAATTTACCATCTTTGAATGCGTGTGGGTAATCGTTGCTGAACTCTAGTATACTGTTTAAGAATTTGTCGCCCTCTGCTGAATCCCAACGGAGACCTTTCCATACCCATTGGCTTCCATCATCTGAATCGACCCAATAATCTCCCATTCCGGGGGTTGGGGCATCTGGTCGCTTGAAGATGTTGATTCGCTCCTCTTCTCCAGTACTGTAATCCTTAGTTTCTTGGCTAATTCCGGGTAATGTATCCAAAACCTTCCATGGTTCAACGGGTTTGTAAGTAAATTCTGCTAAGCCCTCATTACAAAGCGCCCGCTCTAAGTCTGTATGTAAATCCCATACAGATTGGCCATCTATGCTGGTGAATACATCCGAGTGATTTTTTATGCCGGTAAAAGCACCGTCAGAGAGTATTGGTGTTGGGTCGTAATTGTCTCGAGTTGCGACATAGTGTGTCTCTTCCCATTTTGCCTCAATAGTGATATTCGATCGATCTATGCGTAAGTCTGCATCGAAGTATTCAACTGTTGCATCGCTAGGTACTGACAAACCTGACGGTATTTGATCGGTTCTATACTCTACATTATTTCCAGAACTATCTAGCCAACTGGTTATACTATATGACTCCCATGAAGGATTCCAACTTTCTGCTTTCCAAGATAATTGGGTTTGTGCAACCGGTTTACTACCCTCTCTAATTCCTTCAACCTCAATTTCTTGCTCAGGAACAAATGCTTCTTCTGTGATTTGTGTCAATAGTGTAACGAGGGCAAAACCGCAAACTAAAGCGATTGATATAAACATTGATTTGCCAATTTTGGCGGTTGCATAACGGCGCTTTAAGGAGCGTTGTGGAAGCAGAGATGTGCCGAAAAGGCCGTTATAATCGCTCGGTCGTTCGCTCAATCGTATTCCTCCCTAAAACGAGTCATTATCCTGTGTCCGACCAAATTTAATGATAATGTAATGACGAATAGATATAATCCCACTGCAAACAACGAATAATATGGGGTTGTACCAATCGGTAATTCTCCCCCAATTCGTTGAGCAATGTATGCTGTCATTGTTTGGGCGGATCTAAACATGTTATCTGAATAAACGGCTAATGTTCCCACTGACAGCGTCACAGCCATCGTCTCACCTATTGCTCTTGACAGAGCGAGAATAATTGATGCCAATATGCCAGAAAGGGCCGATGGAATTGTTACCCTAGACGTTGTTTCGGTGGGTGTTGCACCAAGAGCATAAGACGCCTGTCTCAAATTGTCTGGCACCGCCCTCAAGGCATCTTCAGATAATGAAGCGATTAGAGGTGTAATCATTATCCCCACTACAATTGCTCCGTTTAGAGGATTGAATAGTTGGGGTTCTTGCGAAATCCACCCACGTTCGAGAAATGATGTGCCTATGTCAACCACTATTGGGGCGATGACTACGAAAGCAAAAAATCCGTAAACAACAGAGGGGATGCCTGCTAATAGTTCAAGTATCGGTTTAACGATATTTGCAACTCTAGGGCTAGCATATTCAGATAAGAATATTGCCGTACCAAGTCCTACTGGAATGGCGATGACTAATGCACCTAAAGCAACTTGCAAGGTTGTTTGCAATAGGGAATTTACTCCCATATGAAGATTAGAATCAACGGTAACTAAACCGACTGTTGTTATGTCTGTCTTCCACCAAGTTTGCGTGAAAAATTCTCCTAATGAACCATTGACTCGAGCAACTACATCCAGATACATCAACAAAATAGTTACTACCACTGCAATATTCATTGCTAGTCTACTATCTGAATCAACAACTGCATATTTGTTATTACCTGATTGATTCCTTGAGTCGTTGATTACCTTAGCAAACATTAACACTGCTACGCAAAGTGCAATAGTATGACCTATTTGGATAAAATAGAAGTTTGTGAATGAGATGAAAAGAGAGAATATCCCTAGTGTTAAAGTGGAGTAAGGTAACTTTCCATCTAATTTCCAGCCAAAAAATGTCAATATGAAGCTTAATGCAGAGACTAAAAGAATGATTGACAAACTAGGTGGAACTAACATAGACATGGTACTTATGATTGCCAAAAATGCAAAATTTGTTTTTAAAACTGGCACTATCAAGTCTATTCGTTCAACTGGGATATTAACTAACCAGCGAGGTGAAAATATTGTTAATACGACGACAAGGATGGTAATTACTCCTAATAGCAGACCGAAGTAATCTCTGTCAGGAGTGTATGGGTTTGGATCATAAGCATTGGGTAATCCATCACTATCGATATCTTCGTCAATATTATTTGTGATTCCATCGCCATCAATATCATTATCCAGGAGCTTACCTGCTCCATCAACTTGCTCATTTGCTACTCCATCGTTATCATAGTCAAACGGCAAATCCTTAATTTCCAACTTTCTCAAATTATCGAGTAAGTCCTGATGTGAATTATTGCCCCCTGTTGTAAAGTCGCTAGTGAAAACATATGATGATACCTCGTTTGAAAAATTATATGATGATGAACTAAAACGTGAAATTGATTCTCCTTGATAATCAAAGAATGAATACTGGTCAATGGTGAAACACCCTTCGCTAGATTTCTCTACACCACGAATGACAAATTCATCTTCAAGTGATTGAAGTATTGGTTGCCCCCCATTGTGACAAAGGGTTACCTGATTGATGTTTATCTCGTCGTTCTTTTTGTAATCGGTATTATTTTCATAATAAGGCAGCAGCCCTTGGTAATCTTCCATACTCAGTCTAGCACTATCATCACCAACCCAAACCGTCACCCACCATTCACGAGCAAGTTCGGAGTCTTGTTTGTGTAATATCAAGGCATTTTCATTATCTGCAATGTATTGTAATGGTATCTTTGGATACTCGTCATCCCAATGCTCTGGGTTTTGTTCAAAGTATTCGGACAAATATGAACGATCGGAATCTAACCTTGGTCCAACGGTTATTGTCCCATCAGCAAGCTGAAAAGCACTGCCTTCTCTATCGCTATCGTCTGTATAAGTTCCGCTACTAGAGTCCCAACCGTAGGTATCTATCATTGGGTCTGACAGAACGACCATGTGTTCCATGTCCCAATCAACTATACAAAAAGAGTCAAGCCACAAAGGGTCAGATAATTTCCCATCGTCATATATTGCAGCGTCTTTGATACTTGCCTTCAAATCTTCATCCCAGTCTTGTGGTGGGGTAAATGAATCGGCACCGCAAGCAAACCCTCGATAGAATTTCGAACCGGATTCAAACAATACGAATACAATACCAGCAGTGATCATTACCACAGTAGCAGCAAGTGCGAATAGGACAATTCCTGGGGCGTTTTCTTCTATCCTACCTCGCCAACGCATGATTTATCCCCCAACATCCTGCGTTGTGCTGTGTTGTCGTGATGCTATCGGATTCTTTTATGTTCCTCAATAAAGTATATATCCCTATATAGGGGAGTCAAGCGGGAGGGGTTTTGCCCCCTCCGCGCTTAGTTCGAAGGACTTATGTTGGATATTACTCAGCGCTGAAGTTACCTTCAGCGGAAATTCTGCGCCACATCTCTTGCCATGTTGCGTCATCTAGTGGAACGTATCCTACTTCAGAAATCTCGGCGGTTCCATCTCCTGAGTAAGCCCAGGTTAGGAAAGCCGATACTTCGTCCCAAACATCGTTGTTGACATTCATGAATAGTGGCCTAGATAGTGGTGCATAAGATCCGTCTCTTACTGTGCCTGCATCTGGTATTACCGCATCTTCGGTGGTGTCGCCCATACCGTATACATGGTCGTTTGCAACACCTGCTGCTGATAGGGTTGCTTGGTTTTCCGCATAGTATGCGAAGCCAAAGTAACCGATGGCAGTGTCATCACCGTTTAGGGTGTTTACCAGTACGTTGTCGTCAGAAGATTGAGTTCCTGCTCTAAATCCTTGGGATGCTTCGTCAAGTATTGACTCAAAGAAGTATTCGTAGGTACCAGACGCTGCGTCTGGATATGCAAGGACAATTTCTGCGTCTGGACAGTTTGCGTTTAGTTCTGACCACTTGTGAGTGCTGTCATCGTTGTCGCCGTTTGGTGTTACTGACGACATGTCAAGGCCTGCTGTAGTCAATTCTGCTGCGGTTTCAGCAGAGAAGATCCAGCGAAGTTGCGCAACTGTTAGTCCGCCCATTTGCTGAATACACATATCGGCTGCGCCGCCTTTCTTGGTAACCACGGACAATCCATCTACTGCGACCACAAGTTGAGTTACGGTAATCGATGTGTCGCCAACTGCGCACTCAACTTGTCCGTTTGCGTCAACACCATCTTGTGTCTCTGTAGCCTTCCAATCTCTGGACATATCGCCGATATCTACTTGCGAGCCCTTTGCAGAGTTTGCACAAACTCTTCCTGCACCTGAAGATGAACCGCCAGATTCTACTGTGATTGTAGTATCGCCACAAATTTCAGTGTATGCTTCAGCCCAAGCTTCCGCAAGTGGTAGAACCGTTGAGGATCCAGCGATTGAGATACTTTGTGCGCCACTACAGAATGCGTCGTCAAAGATATCTGAATTGCCATCTGCGGTCATTCCCTTCAAGTATGCATATCTGCTGAGGAACATCTGAGCTTCTTGGTTGTCGTTTAGGCTAACATATCCTACTTCTCCAACCTTGTCTTGGCCCATTTCAGTGAACAATCCATACGCCATGAATGGTAGTGTGTTTTCAAGTGAATTGGCATCGATTAGTAGATTCATGAACAGAGGCCTTGATAGTGGGTTGTAAGAACCGTCTCTAACAGTTGTTGCATCAGGAGCAACCATGTTTCCAGCATCATTTTGAACTGGAGCCGCTGTTAGAGTTGCTAGGTTCTCTTGGTAGTAAGCATAGCCGAAGTAACCGATTGCAGTCTCATCACCGATTAGAGCGTTGACAAGAACATTGTCATCGCTTGATTGTTGACCGGATCTGAATCCTTGAGGCGCCTCATGTAGGATTGCTTCGAAGAAGTATTCGTAAGTACCAGAAGCTGCGTCTGGGTATGCCAAATTGATTTCAGCATCTGGACAGTTTGCAGACAATTCAGACCACTTGTGCGTGCTGTCATCGTTGTCACCGTTTGGTGTTACCTTTGACATATCTAAGCCTGCTGCAACTAATTCCGCTGCAGTTTCTGCAGAGAACATCCAGCGTAGTTGGTCAGGAGTTAGGCCGCCCATTCCATTGACACATGTTTCG
>PBWC01000071.1 GCA_002729095.1 Methanobacteriota archaeon | reverse complement strand
TCGTATCTGGCGCCGATTTAGTATTCATCGCAAGCGGGCTTGGTGGAGGTTCAGGAACCGGTATTTGTCCAATTGTTGCCGAAGAAGCAAAAGCTGCTGGGGCGCTTGTCGTTGGTATCGTAACCACTCCTTTCCACGTTGAGCGCCGACAAAGAATGGCGCGGGCACTTGAGGGACTTGAGTCGCTTAGAAGAGTGGCAGATGCTGTCTTGGTGTTAGATAACAACAGACTGCTGCACTATGTTCCAAACTTGCCGCTTGACGAAGCATTCTCAATCATGGACCAACTGGTTGCGGAAATTGTCAAGGGGATTGTTGAAACAATTACTCTGCCATCATTGATTAATCTCGACTTCGCTGATGTAAGAGCGATTATGGCAAATGGTGGAGTCACTATGATGCTATACGGGGAATCTGATAGAGGGCCAGAAGAAGTTGTTCATGAAGCCCTAAATCATCCACTCTTAGATGTCGATATTTCTGGTGCAACTGGGGTTTTAATCCATGTAACTGGTGGTCAATATATGACTCTAGAAGCAGCATCTCAAGTCGTAGATTTACTTACTGCAAAAGTTAGTGAAGATGCCAATGTAATTTGGGGTGCAAGACAAGATGCTGGCTTTGGAGATACAATCAAAGTAATGGCGATTATTACCGGGGTTGGAGGAACTGATTTACGCACTGGAAGACTGACTCCTGATATTCTTGGTGATGCTCTACGAATAACTCGCGGTAAGAGTGATAATACCGGCAACATGGGATTCCAACGCTTTGATTAAACCGTCAAATCTGTGTCAAATTGTATCGCTCAGTATTTAGTAAGCGTCAAATGTGAGATGTGTTAACCATCATCCATGCGAGGCAAAGCCGTTTTTGCAGTTTTAGTAACTTTATTCTTGATGACTCCAGTTCAGGCCGGAGATGTTTCTGCTCAACAGCAGAGCCAAGATGAAGACCCAAGACAACCGAGTGCTAACAACACAACTCTGTATATTTGGGCTGATGGAATGAACCAATTTTGGAGTCATTTCAATTCCTCAGATGATGAGGGAATGGGAGATGATGGTGCAGGGGAAATTCGTGAGCAAAAAGACCAAGGTGTAATCACCATAAAACACAGATACACTATGGATCCAACCTTGGATAAGAGACTAAGTATGACTACTGGGGGTGAAGTCCGTGGCAACTTCAATGTTTACTATGAAGGTGATGCTGATAGTACTGACAACGCTGGCCCATGTCAACCAAGCCAAACCCCAAATGATTGCGATTGGTTAAACATTACAATTTACAAAGGTCAATCAAAGATTTATCAACACACCGAAAGTCCTTGGCCTGCTGGAAATTGGAAAAATATTCAATTCTCATGGTTTGTTCAAGAAGGTAATGAAACATGGGATGGGCTCAATGACAACCCACTAATTGAAGTAACTATGAAAGTTAAAGGAGATTATCAAGAAGATATCATCTTCGCATCTGGAAATCCTGCTGAATTTGCAATAGAACTTGGTGATGGTGGAAGTTTATTGATGCCAATAGACCCAATGTCCTGGGAAGAAGAATTCCAAGAGGGTGGAGAACTTGGTGGCTCAGGAGATAGTGAAGATACCCCTGGATTTACATTGGTCGTAGCATCTGCTGCTATCGCAATGGCTGCATTCATCAATACTCGAAAAGAAGAAACTGAAGAGTGATTAAAGCGCTTCGATTATTGCTTGTGCACTTAGTGCAACTGCTTGTTGCTCACCAGTTTCAAGATTCTTTAGCATACATTGCCCTTGTTCCAAATCTCTAGGTCCAACGACCATAGTAGTCGTAGCACCAATTCCATTGGCCCAATTCATTGCTTTGCCGATCTTTCTTCCCCTTAGTTCAAGTTCAACTCTCTGGCCTTTGGCTCTTAATTCTCCAACCAAAGGTAGAACTTGACTTACATCAATATTGAAAGGAATACAAGCAATTAGGCTCATATCATCAAGTTCTCCAGGCACGACTTCGCTACGATTCTCTGCTGCAGCTTGCGCTTCAAGAGCAAGTAATACGCGGTCAAATCCTAATCCAAATCCACAACATGGGTCTAAGTCCGGTAGTCCAAACAGATGTAGCAGTTTGTAAGAACCTCCACCCAAAACTTGGCCTTCTCCGCCCATTGAAGGAACTATTACCTCAAACACCATTCCAGTATAGTAGTCAAGTCCTCTTGCAACCGTTAAGTCAACAGCCAGAGACGGAGGTGCTGGAGCAAGTGCCGCAACTGAATCCAGTGTCACTTGTAATTCGTCAAGCGCATCCAAGGAAACCCCATCTAACGAAGAAAGAATTTCTCTTGCTGGACCAAGTGTCTCCGCTCCGCCCTCAAGGTCTGCAAGCGCCCTGAGTGGTGCTGCATTTTGTCCAGCGATTCCATTTGCTTCTAGCAGTTCGACTAAGCCCTTATCATCACCTTTGTCCAAGAATCTCATAGCACTGGCAATCGGAGGCTCATTGGCCCCTTCAGGAGTTTCACTCGATAGTCCCAGTCCGCTAAGTGCATCTTTGAGAATACCAACATGTCCGATACGGATTTGCCAGTCTTTGAGTCCACAAGCATCAAGCATTGAAATTGCCAAAGCTATAACTTCAGCCTCGGCCAAAGGCCCTGAGGCTCCAACTAGTTCAACACCATACTGGAAAAATTCTCGATAACGTCCTTTCTTAAATTCCTCATAACGATAGCATTGTCCAAAGTAAGACAGTCGCAGAGGTTTGGTATCATTGCGCATTTCTTCGGCGACCATACGCATGACTGGTGCGGTCAATTCAGGTCTTAGAGTGAGTGGCCTAGCACCTTTGTCTTCAAAGGCATATAATTGAGAGATGACTCCTTGTCCAGACTTAGCAGTGAATAAATCCAATGATTCAAAAATAGGGGTTTGTACTCTGTTAAAGCCGCTACGTCTAGCGGTTTTTTCAAGTAATTGCTCAAACGCTAAACGGCGATTCATCACCTCTGGGGTGAAGTCTCTAGTACCGCGTGGGCGTTGCACCATGAGTAAATCCACAAGGTGATTGTTCATGACTCCTTCGCTAGTGTTAGAGTTTTGAGAACTATTTACCAACCAACACTCCAAGGGTCATCTTCATCTTTTTCTGATTTAGAATCCCAATCGACTTTTTCATCTGCAATCGCTTTTTCATCTTGATCTTCGGTCTCTTGGGCCTCTAGTCTTGCAGGTTCGCTTTCAGCGATTTCTAGCTCGATTTCCTCTTCTTCAGATTCTTCTTCCTGTTCCAGTAGTTCGAGTAAATGTTCTGCATCTTCACCTGAATCTTGTCTTACCTCAACCAGTTCAGGAGCAAGTAGCACATCACTATCATCTTGTTGAATTTCTTCTACTAATTCTTCAACCTGAATTTCTTCCATGCCTTGTTTAGGTTTGAATTGCTCATTGAACTGTTCTCCACTTGTTGGTGCATCCAGTTTAGCAAAGGCATTGCTAACAACTCCGGAAGGTGGAGGTATTGCCCTTGCACGCTGTTCGGCTTTTTTCCTCTCAATCAATGCTAATGCTTCTGCTTCTGCTTCCTCTTGTGCCATTTGTGCCTCAACGGCGCGCCACATACGAATCTCCTTCGACTTCTCTTGTCTTTCTTGTTCAACTTCCAACTGCCTTTTACTCGGACGGTCATAAATTTTCCAAAAAATCCAAACCAGAATTAGGAAAATTACCGAGGTAACTAAACCTGTTATTAGAGTTCTAACGAGGTCTGACACCTCAATCTCTCCTTTACGCTAATTCAGCTTCTATTGCAGCCTCTACAGATGCTTCCGGGGTTAGATGTTCAAAGCCAGGAATTACTTCTCCAACTGCTCCAATCAATTCATCATCGCCACCTGGTAAAGTGGAAATATCTACTTCTGCACCATCTGGTATGTTTCGATAAATCGGTCTTTGAATCAAGTACTTGTTGAGGAAAATAAACAATGCTGCAACAACACCCCAGAACATAAGAATAATTCCTAGTCCTTTCGGATTTCCTGGATTCCAGACATCTTCTGTGTTTGCAATCATGTCTCCAAAATAGGACAGCATTAGGATTGCGAATAAAATTGGGAACGCGATGTAAAGTAGGATATCCCACCAGCGACCAACAACGATGTCGTTGTCTCCAGTATTGATGAAGTCATCTCTAAACGCAGATACTCCAACACCAAGGTATCCCTTCAAGCCACCCGGCGCTTCGCCAGCAGCAACCTGTGCTTTCCATCTAATGTAACCATATTTCCAAATCGAAAATGCGATGAATAATCCTGAAAACATCAGCCCATATCCCCATATGTGATCTTGTACTTCCAAGAACTCAGGGAATGCCACTCCGGCACTGTCTAGTTTGATCCATACAAATGCTGAAGGTAGCCCGAATAGGAAGATTGCTGCGCCGGTAATCGCTACTGACTTTTCACGATTATATCCGTGGTCAACGAAGTTTCTAACACAAAGTTCGACCGTTGAAATCATTGAAGTTAACGCGGCAAAGGATAGAGCAAGGAAGAAACCTGTCATCATAATAAACGGCCCAACTGCCCCTCCCGGTGCTTGAGCAAATACTTCAGGTAAAGCAAGGAAAGTAATCGCTGATGAGCCTCCGGTAACGGTAGCAAGTGGGTCGCTGCTAACTGCGAAAATTGCACTCAATACTGCAAGACCGGCAATTACTGAGATGCTATTGTTGGCTAGCCCCATTGTAAATGCATTGAGAACTGTGTCCTCGTCCTTACGCATATAAACCGCGTAAGTAATTGCCATACCCATACCTGCCGAACAAGACCAAGCCGATTGTGAAAGTCCATTTATCCAAATTTCTGGCTCCCATAACATATCAGGGTCAACAGTAAACATGAACATTGCACCGTCGAGTGTTCCATCGGAGAAATCCATCCAAAGTGAGAGACCTAGGGACATGAATAGTAATACGAACAGAGAAATCATCAGAACCATATTCACTTTTTCAATCGCTTTAGCACCTTTCCAAATAGCAGCCAGTGTTAGAGCAATGACTAGAAACTGGAAAAAGACAACTTGGCCAGGAGATTGTAAGAAAGCATTCCAAACCTCAGTGGTATCGACACCGTCTCCGGTTAATCCGCCGGTCAATCCGAGTTGGAAATACTTGATTGTCCATCCTGCAACAATGGCATAATAGAACCCTATTGCAGTGGAAATCCATGCTGTCCACAGACCCATCCAAGCGAATTTTTTACCAGCAAAAATCCTGAAAGTTCCAATTGTACCAGTACGACTTCGCTTACCCATGGCGAACTCCGCAATTACCAACGGGATAGACCAAACGAACAGGAAAAACAGCCATGGAATAAGGAAAGTTCCGCCACCATTAGCGCCGACCATTCTAGGAAATCGCCAAATATTTCCTGTTCCTATTGCCGCACCGATGGATGCAAAAATAAGACCTAAACGGCCGTTAAACTGGTCAGATTGGCCCATATAGACTCACCTCACGGCTAGGAGCCGTCCTCCTCGATTAGGGCGTCCATGAATTCTTTTTCGTTTTCATCGTCTAGCATCATGCGCAAACAAACTGCTAATCCGCCCCAAACGAATCCTGTCACAACTACGAACATGAATAGTGCGCCAAACAAACTACCGTAATCAGCCCGATAATCAAGCTCTAACACATAATATTCTCCATTTGTCGGGAATAGATACAAATTGCCACCACTTAATGTACCTAGCATTGCCTTATAGTGCACTTCTCCAGCAATATTATCAGGGATAGGTAGGCTTGAAGTTAATACTGTACCATTGTCACCGTTGCCTAGAGAACATGTATCACTAGAATCTACTTCAAACGGAGCCATAGACCAAGCAGTAGTCGACCATTCTCTAGGGCCGTAGTCACTTTGAGCGCGACTGGGTTTTACAATCCTATACATGACATGAGAAACATCTCCATCGAGTGAATAATCAAAACCGGTGGCTACACATATGTCAACCGGTATATCGCCTTTACTGAGTGGAAGAAGGTCGTCAGGTTTGTCGAGCTGATTTGCGGATAGATTGGCTAATCCATCATCAGCACGCTCTCTAGGGTTATCTGCAATTTCAGCAATGTAGAAACCTACTCCCAAATTTCTCACTGCAATGTGATCGATATCATCAGGATGCTGATGGAAAGCAGTACCAATTTCACTTGTGTAACAATATGAACCATGAACACCATAATGCCAATCACAGAAATCTCCTGAAGTTGGATACAAAGAAGAAGATTGAAGGTTTGCATAAAGTGTCATGTCAGCCATCTTCTGACCATGGTATTCCAACTGATAATGGTCTGGACTCTGACAGTCTGTGCAGTGTCCCCACGGCCACAAAATGAGTTCGGAATATGAATGGTGGGTTAGAGTTGATTTGAACTCACTCGCGCCGTCGCCATCATCATCGTTCATTTCTGTCATATCTTGAATGAATTTGGTTTCCGGCTCCGAATTGCCGCCCAGCCAATCTTCATCGGTCAAACCGTCACCGTCATCGTCTTTACCGTCGACGTGATCTTCGTTCAGCCGGTTGTCGCCGTCCTGGTCTACCGTATCCACCGGCCCATTGTAGACATCGTTATTTTGACCCGCATAGCACGCGCCGGGTATTAAAGGTCCTGTGGCACCAAGTGGAGCGCCCCATTCGAACTGATAATTACGATTTAGGTCAACCCCGTCACATCCTTCATCAACCTCTTCGTCAAGGTCTGGAATTGGCGTGACCCCTGTGACGGTGTTGTCGCGGAGGTTCTTTCTCCAACCAGCCGCCGAGCATTCCCAAGCTTCTTGTCCAGGGCATTGGCCTG
>PBWC01000070.1 GCA_002729095.1 Methanobacteriota archaeon | reverse complement strand
TGTTCTCAAACTCTTTACCTGTCCAACAGGGGTGCCATCTAATTTCATCAATCTCTGTCCGATGTGTACTCTACCTCCGACAACTCTCATTCCGACAATGGCTGGACCTTTGGCACGGAAGGTGTGGTCTTTCAGGTAAAGTAGCCTTCCAGGATAAACCAAAGATTCTCGTTGTTCAGCCTCAATAGCTTGTTTTGTTTCCTCTCTCCATTCTTCAAAACTGTCCAATATATGATAGATAATAGAACCGCTGAAGAATTTTATTTCTGAGTCTTCACCTTTAAGTTCTTCAGCAACTTCACTATTTGCTTTGGTTGAAAATCCTAGAATGACCCTATTCAATGGATCTTGTATAGATTTAGCCATCAAGATATCTTTTTTATTTACCGGACCAACACTCGCTTGACGTACTGGTATTTTCAATTTAAACAACTCAAAAGCCAACGCTTCAAGACCTCCAACAGTATCAGCTTTTATCACTACACCATTCTTTTCTTCAACTGCACCTTTGCATGTTCCATTTTGACATTGTTCGATAAATTCTGCTCTCGATGAAATCTTATTGCATACTGAACACATTACTGGCATTTTATCATAAATTTCTCGCCACTCTTCTTGTATTGCGGATTTTGCGGTAGAGATTTGTTCTTCGGTATTTGCTAAGTAAAGAGTAGTTCCAGCAATTGCCTGCTCAAGTTTAGGTGCTACTATTTTCACGCCACATGCAGCATTGACATCAGGGAAATTAACCCATCTTTTGCCAGCATCTCTCATTTCAGACATTCCTTTTGGACGCTTCAATCCTTTAATGTGGGTTGAAAATGGACCATCGTTGGAAGCCAACATTATATTGTCTCCAATCTTTAGAGATCCTCTGTATAGAATCACATCAATGGTCTTACCCATGCCTACTTCATCGCGCATCTCTAGTACTGTTCCTTGAGCAGGGCCGATAGTGTCGGTTAGTCTATCTTCAAGGAACCTTTCTGCAAGACCGACACTTACTGCAAGCAAATCCTGTAGTCCCTCGCCTTCTTTTGCACTCATCGGTACCAATGCAACATTTTGGGTAAAATCTCTTATCTTATCGTATCTTTCAATGTTAAATCCATGTTCGGAAAATTGTCCCAGAATTTTCCAGTACCTGTCTTCAAATAAGGATATAACATCCTCTCTTTGTTCTTTGAATGATTCAATAAATGAGCGACCTGATTCGCATCTCCAACCGTGTATTCTGTCAACTTTATTCGCTGCAATTACAAAAGGGGTTTTTGTTTCTTTTAGGGTGTTTAGACTTTCAATGGTTTGGGGTTGTAGCCCTTCCATCACATCTATGACAAGAATAGCAATATCTGCGACAGACCCACCGCGGTTTCTAAGACTTACAAAGGAGTGGTGTCCAGGTGTGTCAATGAATAGCAAACCTGGAGATTTGAAATTCTTACCTCCAAGCATTGCTGAACAGGTATCATTTAGAACATCTGCAGGAACTTCTGTGGCGCCAATGTGTTGTGTTATTCCGCCTGCTTCTCGATCCATTACACTGGCTTGTCTTTCAGAACCGATTGAACGAACCAAATCTAATACGCTTGTTTTGCCATGGTCAACGTGACCTAAAACAGAAACGATAGGTTGACGGTTTTCTCCACGAATAACCTCAATCTCAACCTCTTCTGACACATTCAAACCTCCACTATGACAGTAAGGTCTGTGTTATCACTCATAAAACCATCTTGAGATGGTTAAGTCCCAATCCATTAATCCTTCTGAGAACCACAGTCCGAGTTCAAATTCTGCAGTATCAGGAGCATCAGATCCATGAATCATATTGTATCCAATATCCATACCATAGTCTCCACGAATTGTCCCAGGAGGAGCTTCTCTTCCATTGGTAGGGCCAATTAAATTTCTTGCAACATTAATCGCATCTTTCCCAGCCCATGCCATACAAACTACTGGACCGGAGGTTACGAATTTAATCAATCCAGGGAAAAAAGGTCTTTCAGAGTGAACTGCATAATGTGAACGAGCGATTTCTTCACTTGGAATTATGGACTTCAATCCAACTAATTTCAAACCTTTTTGTTCGAACCTTCCAATAATTTCACCAATCAATCCACGTTGTACGCCATCGGGCTTTATCATTACATATGTTGTTTCCATGTTATCACCAAATTTTCCAAAAACACTCGCAATAAGTAGTTCTACAGTAATGATTACTGAATTCCACCTTTAACAAAGTGACGAGTCCACTTGACCTTACGAGAGTTTCTACGTAATTTCACCATGTTCTTTCTTGCTTTGGAATTTTTGAACCACATGATACTGCCATCTTTGCGGACAAACATCATACCAGTTCCTGGCTCAATCTCTTCTCCAGAGAAACTACATATTCTTCTTTCTGGCACATCTATCACCTTGCATTCAACTTACGTGCTTCACGACCAGTGTCTCTAAGCATTAGAATATCACCAACACGGATTGGTCCAAGTACGTTACGAGTAATAATTCGACCTACGTCACGAGGGTTTGGAGCGTCATTAACACGCACTTTTACTTGTGTTGCTTCACCTGTCATACCGGTTCTGCCGACAATTTCAACAACTTCTGCTGGCCAACCACCAAGATCTTCGCTCATTCTATTCAACTCCGAAATTAATTCAAGCCTTTAGCCCGTTGATGACTTCAACAACTTCATTGAATTTCTCTTGGGCTCCTTTGTTTATTTCCATAACTGCAATTGATGCGGTTTTGACTCCTTTAGGTAATCCAGCTTCTGATGCAAGATACTCTTGAGACGGAACATATCCGTAAGGAATTCCTTTTTCTTCACATATTAGGGGAATGTGTGCAAGAAGTTCTGGAGGGTTTACGTCCTCTGCCAAGACAATGAACTGGGCTGTGCCACGTTCAGCAGTCTTGGTTACTTCGTTACTTCCTTTCTTGATTCTTCCATTAGAATTGGCTTGAATCATCTCATATATTTTGTCTGATACTTCTGTTGGGGTTTCAAATCGCACGTGTACACTCATCGGAATTCTCTCCATCCTCATGTTAAAGGCAACCATGCGCATAACCTCAACAATATAAACGCGACGGAAGAAAAACTTATGTTGATTTATCAAAAAATGTCAATTCCAACACCGAGTAATCATCCTCGAATGGCTCACTGAAAGGCTATTTTTTCCAGCCCAATCTCTCAAACAACTCATTTACACCTCTTGCTAGTGCAGGGCCGCCGGAGATAACATCGCGTGGGTTGGGAAGAGAACTTGTAGAATGAACTCCATCTACGTATCTAACTAGTCTAGCAATTGCACCTCCGGTAAATAATCCATGTGAACATGCAGCATGAACTTCCACAGCACCTTGACTTCGAAGGGCGTCTGCAGCACGGCAAATAGTACCCCCAGTTGCAATCATATCGTCCACAATTGCTACAATTTTACCGTCTACATCTAGATCTTTCGCTTTGTGTACAATGGTATGAGCATCTATTCGAGTTTTTTCTAGATATGAGAATTGGCAATCGATTAGTTTGGCTACCTCTGAGGCCCTATCAATCGCACCTTTATCCGGTGAAAGGATGAAATCTGGATTTACTTCTTTTCTTAAATGTAAGGCTAGTTCTGGCATAGCAGAAGTAAGTGCAACAGGTACAGATAAATCTTCGAGGACCTTGGGCTCATGGATATCAAAAACTACCAATCCATCACAACGTGAAGCTAGAAGATTAGCAATTGCTCTAGCAGAAACGGCTTCACCAGGGTAAAACCTCTTATCTTGTCTTGAATATCCAAAATATGGAATCGCTAGCAGAATTCCGGGGCCAACATCTTCCATATCTTGCGGGCCAATATTTTTCAGGTTGTCCATATTTCCTGATCTAACATCACTAATAGCTTCCAGCATTAGCATAGTTTCTATAATTCCAGAATCAGGAAAAGTGTTTGATACTAAAACTACAGGTTCTTCTCTAACCGCCTGAATTACTTCGCTAGGGATTCTAATATATCCTTCAGTGTCGGGAAAACGTCTAGTCTCTAAGGAGTGATGCTCCCAATTTAGTGACTCGGCAAGTTGTTCTGCAAGGGGTCTTGAATTACTGCCGGACAGTACTACCATAGTATCCCCTGTGGTTGACCCTTGGGGTGGACATTCATGTTCTTTGCGTGTAAAAAGTAGATTTGGTGCGCGAGGCAGGACTTGAACCTGCGACCTCCCGGTTATCAGCCGGGTGCTCCAACCGACTAAGCTACCCGCGCAAGGGTAAACTCGCCGACTAACCTCCACGTCATAAGAGTGACGGAATAAATTACCCGTCTGATTATGTAATTCTAATCACTCGTCAGGCATCTCATTAATTGTGATGTATGAGGGCAGCTGAAGGACTCTTTCGAAGGTTCTAGAGAGCACAACTTCATCAAGTCGCTCTCTAGTTCTAGAAAAAGCAGTAATTGGAATTCTGATATTTTCTTCAATTCCGAAATCCTTCTGTACTCCGAGGCGTGTTTGAACAATTACTCCTTTGTAGGTTCTCTTAACCTTGAATAATTTGGTAATTACTCCAATTTCTCTTCCTTGGTTGTCTAAAACTGCTCTATCTAGCATTTCATCTGGAGCGTAAAGCTTCTCATCAATACGTACTGTATTTCTCCATCTTCGTTGCAGTTCTCGCATGGATTTTGATAGTTTTACTGTTCCATCATTCCTAATGCTGTGAACTAACTCCTTTGGTAAAGGTGCTAATTCTGCAGGTTTTCTCATATATTCGTCGGCAACATCAGTTTCAACTTGAATGCGCATAGATCGCACTCTCGCCTCATTCGGGTGATGTCTCTCCCCTACTATTGTTCCAACTTTTTTATCATTAACATATACATCTCTTTGGAGTAACTCCTGGATGTCGTATTTCTCATTTGGCATTTTTTCCCATCTCCTTGTTCCGGCTCTTCCGGTTAAATGACCCTCTGTCGTGGAGGGTCTTATAGTCTTTGCACTAAAATAGTAGAAATCCAATTGAAAATGTCGTATAATTGTTTTAACTTCAATTGGAAATACGATAAATAAATCGATTTTACCAAATGTCGTATAATCTTATTTTCAATATAAGTTATAGGAAGTAAATGTAAATTATTCCATTTAATGATTTTTTTATTACGAAAAATATTGAACATTCAATTGCATATAATTAGTATTAGTAAATAGTCGAAACCAATGATAAATATTGGGTAATCCCATTTTCTCAATTGAAAAAGGCATTATTATCATCATTTTTCCTACTAAATAACCTTCTATGGTATCAATTAACAGTGTGGACCATTTAGCATATGCATGGAGGGATTTCCAATTATTCATTTACGTGGACAATTAGGTTCACTTGGAAACACCGTTATACAACGCCTGCTTAGAGAAAAAGTAGAAATTGTTCTAAGTACCGATGACTTTGAGGAAGCAAATGAAAAATTCTCTGTAGATTTAGAATTTTCACAATCACGGATTGTAAGTAGTGAGGATTGTAAAATTGATTCTGGGCATAGAATAGTTCTTTTTGGTTTCCAAGGTTATTTTAGTGACCATGACGATGTTGAATTAGGAATAGAAGTTGATGGCGCAGAAGTAATACTAATCACTCCTAGTGTTGGAATTGATATAGATACAAGCGAGATCGATAGTCACATCATAGTTCATGATATGATACCGCATAGGTCTGAAATGCCTTGGAATAATCAATTTTTAGACGATATCATGGATTCATTAATCGACGGGTCTGAAGTCTTAGAAAAGAAACGCAATTCTAGGTTCTTAGTAGCTGAATTAGACGTTGCTGATGCAGTTTCAAGATTACTGATAAGTAATAATCCAATACCAAGTTTGATAGATATTTCCGGTAGAAGAGGATGGAGTGATATGCAAATATATCAGGAATTAAAGATTCTATACAATCGAACTATAGCAGGACAGACCGGCGAATTCTCTGCAGAAAATCTGACTAGTCCAAGTACTCCTAATATTGAATTATTACACAAGGATGAGGTAGTTGCTGAAAGTCGTCCTAGATTAGAAGTCCTGCACAAGGCACTTACCGATAGTGGGTTTGAAGGGTGGAGGCCAACTATCCCAATTAGAACCGCTTTGATGTATTTTCTAATTGGAAAATTGAAATAATCAATTCAAAGTGTTTGTGGTCCACCCTCGGGAATTTCGGTTAAACTGGATAAATTTCCATATAATGTGGGTCCATTTGTGAAGGTTCCAAAAATACCAGTATCTCCATTCGGATTATGTGAGAGTGCAAACCAAGGGCGACCATATTCGTCAATTTGCATATCTATAAAGTCACCAAATCCACCACATCTTTCGTATCCGCATGTAGGGCTTGCATTGTCTAATGGATCGTCATCAGCGTTAATTTGTACCGTCGTGATTAGCGGAGTTTCGTTAAATGCATCAGTCATCACAGATATGTAACCATTCCATAATCCATCTCCGTCCTCTCCAATATATCCAAATGCAACTCTTCCTGGATCGCCAGCGATAACAACTGGGAATCCAGTACCTTGAACATGGCTAGGAGCAACCATTACGGCATCTGACCAGGTTTCAGCATCATCAGTAGAGTAGGAAAAGTAAGGTAAATCATCAATTCCCATCCACATTGCATAGACGTTACTCTGGCTGTCGGTATCCACTTGAGCTTCTTCAGCATTCCAAGTATCTGCGGTTCCAGATTCCTCAGTGGGCAATACGTGTTCAGTCCATGTTATTGCTCCATCTTCAGTTTTATACATCGAATAACCTTCACCATTGCATCCTTTCTGTCCGCGATAAAAATTTCCATTTTCAGCCCCAATGATGTGGGCAGACAATCCTCCACTTTGGCAGTCTAATGGCCCACCTGGCAATTCCGGTCCCCATGTAGTTCCACCATCCTGACTTGCGGCACAAAGCGGCATAGGTGCATTACCATTGATACAGAATACCCATAGAGTTTCATATGCTATAGCAGGATATGGTGCAGATGCTATAGTCTGATGGTCTTGTACAGAATATCCAGTAGCAGGTGTTACTGGAAATGACCACGATGAACCTTCGTCATCAGACCACTCTACAGTCATACCCAGAAGTGCATGCATGTCAAATTTCATGATTCTATCAGTCCATGGGTCAACGTATACGTATGGATCATTTGAATTTGGTATAGGAGTTATCGGGTTGTAGACATCTTCACACGAGTAGTCTGCTAAGGATTGTAGTTCAACAAGTCCGCTGCATTGTACTATCGCGGTAGAGCCAGACGGCCCATTGCCCCAACTAGTCATGTAAAGATTGCCGGTTGAAGTAATCCCCATAGTCGGCTCAAATGTTGACATACCTATGCTATAATATGATGAGGAGGAATAGAAAGGGATATTTTCTCCTCCTAGCGCACTAGTGTTGTTCATGGCGTTAATTCCACCGGGGTAATGATACCAAGTTCTATTGTCGAGCATGTCTTTAAAATCGAAGAAGCCCGAGGTTTCTTCAATAACTTCAATTTCTTCTTCACCAAAACAACCCGATAAAGACATCAACATCATTATTAGAACCATAAGAATTGCATTTCGTTTTTTCCTCATATTAATTTCCTCCAAAAAGTTCACTACCAATTAATGGAAGCAATACACTCGCATCTCCTTCCACACAAACATTCGGTGCTTCAGGTCGCATTTTGCCCCATGAAATAGCTTCTCTGAGTCGTGCGCCTGAAAGACTACCATCATGTTCAGGTGCAGTTGTTATGTAAACTGCTGAATCTAATCCTCCTCTGTATTGATTCCACCAAATCACATGATGTTTTGAGATTCCTCCACCTACCATAAGTGCATTAGAAATCTCAACATCCCAAGTCAAATCACTCATAACTTGTTCATCGGCTAATGTATCTATATGGAATTCCCGATATTTTTGTCTAAACATGAAAAGTTGTGCACCAATTGACCCATCGGTAATTCCGGGAATACAAACCGGGATCTTATGTTTAGCAGCCCAATAAATCAGCGAATTAGGAGTTCCAATTCTCTTTCCAAGTTCCCAAACAAGATGAATTGAGCCAAAACCAATCCAAGCATCTGCACCAGTTTTGCCAGTTTCCTTCAACCTGTCTTGGTAAATATCTTCTAGAACCGGCATAACAACTTCTTCAATTATTTCTCCATATGACGAATTTGGAACAATAACATTGCCTAGCCGCATTAGAGAATGTTCTCCAAGTTCGATATCGTCTAATTCAAACGCACCATGATAATACTTTTTGTACGCTCTAGCAATGTCGTGGTCAAGCATTCCGCAGGTTGTAGAGATGACATTGAACATTCTTTGCTTTATCGCTTCGACAAAGAATCCTCTTGTACCGGTAGCGAACAGACAAGCAGGGAATGATAACCAATTACAGACTTTACTTGAATCTCCTTCAACAGCGTCGATTTCCTTTTTCATATCTAGTAGAATATCTCTAGCAGTGGCCAGTTTTGTAGCAGTAAATCCGCCTGCAGAACTCATTTGGTCTATTAGAGATTTAGGCGACGAAATTGTTGAGAAATTATAATCCTCAACAGGGACTTCGAAATCATCTGGAGAAATCGCCATAGTCAATCCAAATCGCAATTACAAATCAACCTGTCCATTGCCTATAGTAGGTTTTCAAGCTCAAAAATTCGATCTCTAAGTTTTGCTGCTTCCTCAAAGTCTAATTCCAACGCAGCCTTTTTCATGGCATCATTCATTTCGGCTAATAGGTCTTTGATTTGTTCAGGAGAGAGATTATTTTTGACATCATCTGGCTCATCATAAGTCAATTGAGAATTTGAATTTTCAATTGAAATATTACGCTCATCTTTGATTTGGTTGCTGCGACTCCATGAACCAGCGCCTAGATTCAATTTAGTAGCCCAGTCACCATCCTTCCTACCTCCTTTTTTAGCCACCA
>PBWC01000007.1 GCA_002729095.1 Methanobacteriota archaeon | reverse complement strand
GCAGCGGTCTCTGCGGAGAACATCCAGCGTAGTTGGTCGGGGGTTAGTCCGCCCATTCCATTTACACAGGTTTCAGCAGCGCCGCCCTTCTTCATTACAACGGATAGTCCGTCAATAGCAACTTGGAATTGAGCAACATCTCTGCTGCTGTCACCAACTAGACAGTCAAGAACGAAACCGTTTGCTTGTCTGTTTGCTTCTGTTGCCTTCCAATCTCTGGACATGTCGCCAATGTCTACTGGTGTACCCTTAGCAGAGTTTGCACAAACTCTGCCTGCACCGGAGGATGACCCGCCGGATTCTACGGTAACTGTAACGTCGCTACACTCTTCAGTGTATTGTTCAGCCCATGCTTCTGCAAGTGGTAGAACGGTAGAGGAACCAGCAATGCTGATTGAGCCAGCTGGACCACAAACTACTGGTTGTGTTCCTGCTAGTCTTGCTTCCATAGTTGCCTGAATGTCGGCTGGGATTGGAACATATCCTACTGAGTTAACTAGTAGGTCGCCACCATCGCCAAGACCAAACTTGAGGAATGGTACTGTGTTAGCAAGTGATGCGTCTTCAGCAAGTAGATTCATGAACAATGGCCTGGACAATGGGTTGTAGGTTCCATCAGCAACTGTTGGGCCGCTTGGAGTAACCATGTTACCTGCGTCGTTTTGAACTGCAGCTGCAGTTAGAGTTGCTAGGTTCTCTTGGTAGTAAGCATAGCCAAAGTAACCGATTGCTGTCTCGTCACCGATTAGTGCGTTGACAAGAACGTTGTCGTCACTGGATTGTTGTCCAGATCTGAATCCTTGTTCTGCTTCGTGTAGAATTGCTTCGAAGAAGTACTCGTAGGTACCGGATGCTGCATCTGGGTATGCTAGATTAATTTCAGCATTTGGACAGTTTGCAGATAGTTCAGACCACTTGTGGGTGCTGTCATCATTGTCACCATTTGGAGTAACTGCAGACATGTCAAGACCGGCAGCGGTTAGTTCAGCTGCAGTTTCTGCGGAGAACATCCAGCGTAGTTGGTCAGGGGTTAGTCCGCCCATTCCATTTACACAGGTTTCAGCAGCGCCACCTTTCTTCATTACAACGGATAGTCCATCAAATGCAACAACGATTTGTCTTGCACTTCTTGATGTGTCTCCAACCAGACAATCCATTGTGTAGCCATCTTCTGCTACTGATCTCTCGGTGTCTTTCCAGTCACGAGACATGTCACCAATGTCTACTGGTGTACCCTTGGCAGAGTTTGCACAAACTCTACCTGCGCCGGAGGAAGACCCTCCAGATTCGACTGTGACGGTTACGCCCTCACAAGCCTCTGTGTAATATTCTGCCCATGCTTCTGCAAGTGGTAGAACGGTAGATGAACCGGCGATGCTAATTGAACCATCTGGCCCACATACAATGGTGCCGACATCAATGGTGCCGTCATCTACTGTTGAGTTGGTGCCGTCATCTACTGTTGAGTTGGTGCCGTCATCTACTGTTGAGTTGGTATCGTCCCCAGTAGTGGTACCTGGGTCGGTGTTGTCGTCTTTGTCATCGTCATCATTTCCTAGACATCCAGCCATAGCTGAGACCATCATAAGTAAGACTAATGTTATCGCTTTCATTTTTGTGCTTTGAGTTATCATATATGCTCTCTCTCGATTCGGCGGTAGTTCACATAGTATTGGGTGCTGTCTCCGCAAACTAATTATTTCAATATATTAATATATAGGCATATATATAATTGGGGTGTCATGGGTATCTATCCGGAGTTATACGGAGGTGTGTTAACATGGAGATTGTGGGCGATATCGAGTATAGGAAACTGCAAGTTACTGGCGGTTCTACATTCATTGTTAGCCTGCCAAAAAAATGGATCAGGAATAACGGCCTGTCGTCCGGAGACGTAGTAGGGGTAGAATGTTTAGCAAGTGGGGAAGTACAAATTACTCCTCACGAAGTAAAACAAAATAAACGCAGAGTGTCTATTGACTTAAGCAAGTTCCCTCAAAGTGCGCTTTACGATTACCTTGTTGGCGCATATGTTTGCGGGGCTGATGTGATTACTATCACGATGAAAGATGGAATCCCAATTCAACAAAAAAGAATCATTAGAAGATTTCTTAGAGATACAAGAGGAATGGAGATATCAGAAGATGAATCTAAGAAAATATCGATTATTTCACTACTAAATCCAAATGAATTGCCACTACAAACAAGTTTGAATCGAATGTATTTACTAGTAACAAGTTTGGTAGAAGATACACTGGGAGTACTTGCTGGGGACGATAAGGATATTATTTCTGATTATGAAGACAGGGAACGGCAAATTGATGCTAGACGTTTACTTGTCCATCGGCAAGTTGCTATGGCACTAAATTCGCCACAAATTGAGAGGGGTTTGGGTATTGATAGATACCAAGCTATGGAGCATGCAATCATGGCCAATTACTTAGAAAGGATGGGTGATCACGCGCAAACCTTTGCTAGTTTAGTTGATAGTGACGAAAATAAGATTGAGTTTTCGGAAAATCAAATGCCAATGGCAGCAATACCGATATGGTTATCTTCACTTAGGGCGATTATAAGAAACACATACTCAAAAGATATTTCTGTCCTAATAAAAGCAAAACAAGATTTGGCTAAAGCAACTGTCGGTTTAGAGCATCATGAGAACGAATTGATGTCTTCACGGGCACGCGCAACCAGTGTTCTTTCTGAATTTAGAATATCTGAAGTCGTTAGAAGGTTATGTGGATATAGTATAGACCTTACAGAGACTCTAATCAATATGCTTATTGCAGGTAAGACCGAGGCCTATGATAATTAGGTGAGAATATGGTGCCGCCAATAAGAACAAATTTAGATAGTCGAATGAATACACTAAGGTCAGCGATTTCTGAATTTTTTGTTTCAATCATTTCATCATACAATTTAGCAGTCAATGGAATTAAAAGTTTCAATGAAGAGAGTTTAAAAGAAATTTACAAATTAAGAAAAAGTGCTCAAAAACAAGCCGAGCATCTATCTCAAGATTTACTATTAGTTCTAACTCTTAACCAACCCCTATTACAAGATTTGAGAATCATTGCTTCATACCTCAGGGGCGTAGACGTTATTGAAAGGCTTGCACGTCATGCAAGAGATATCGCTGATGCACAGGCTCTATGGCATGACATTGAAGATACTGATACCCCTCTGTTATCCGAATTAACCTCACTTGGGCATGAGACGGTAGCATTGATTGAAATAATGTGTGATTGCCTGGTAGAACAAAAAAGGGTGCCTGAAGAGTTGTTGAAAGAAAAGTGGACGTCTATTTCCGAATTGTTTACTAATATTTCAACCGAAATACTTGAAGTTCAAGGTCAATCTATCGGCGGTCGCGAAGGGAGAATTTTGCTTAATACCATGGCTAAACGATTTGAACGCTCATCATATAATTTGATGAGGCTTGCAGACTTATGGCATTATGCGCTTGAAAACGAATGGATACATCTAGAATCTGTAGCATAACGCCGGCAAGAGGGATAGAATTGGGTTATGGGCTAGAAATCGAACGTAGATTCTTTGTGGACGGTAGGGATTCAAAGCCGTGGCGGAATGTGCCAAATCTGTCTAAGATAACGCAGTTTTATTTGGATATTGATTTATTCGAAATAGGGAATTTACAAATTTTTTACGATTCTATTCCAATAGTGCCAATAAGTAAGTCGGAGAATATTTTAATCAGCAAAGAGAATCTCTCAAGTGCAAGATTAAGATTTATTGACGACAAGATTATTTTGAGTTTAAAAGGGAAAAAAAATTACGATACTGCAATGGAGTTTGAATGGGAATTATCAGAAAAACCTAGAGGCATTAACCTCGATGATTGTCCCTTCGTTGAGAAAACTCGATACTTTTGGCCAGGTACAGATGGTTTAACATGGGAGATTGATGAGTTTGAAGGGAAGTTAGCCGGCTTGGTTTTAGCCGAAGTCGAATTACATGATTCTACACAGATTGTTGAAATTCCAGAATGGGCCGGTTCTGAAATTACCGGATTGCCAGGATGGTCTAATTCCGCTTTAGCGAAGACTATTGAATCGTTTAAACAGGATTAAATGAATTTACGGCCGAAATTATTCTTTCAATTTCTGAATCTTTTAATTCATGCATTACCGGAATAGCAACTAAAGATTTGGCTAGGTGATTTGTGTTAGTTAGTTCCACTTGATGTTGCGGATGCTCAGCAAACAGTTGTTGTTTGTGGCAAGGGATTTGGTAATATCTGCGGGCATCAATTGCATATTGATCAAGGTGTTCAACTAACTGGTTAGGATACTTTGTTGAAAGGCAATACTGATGCCAAGCATGTCTAGTGTTCGGCCTTACCTTTGGAGTTACTAAAAACGGATGATTGGAAAATTGTTCAGTATACTTATTAGCGATATTCCTGCGCCGTTCTACCCATTTATCGAGTTGTTTTAGTTGCTCGATTCCAATTGCAGCAGATACTTCTGACATTCTCAGATTACTCCCCAATTGCATAGATTCTAAACTTGGAGACCTGCCATGGTTTATCACTCCGTGAACCAGTTGACTCAGCTCTTTTCTCGTAGTAGTTAACATTCCACCTTCGCCACCCACTGCCATATTTTTCGATGGGAAGAATGAGAAGCACCCTATATCACCTAATGAACCAGATTTACTTTCTTCGCCATTTGAGTTAATAAATGATGCTCCATGAGCCTGGGCTGCATCCTCAATTAAGTAAATTGAATTATTTTTACAAAGATGAATTATCTCTGGATTGTAAATCTGTCCGTAGATATGTACGGCAATTACCGCTTTCGTTTTGCTAGTCAACGCATTTTTAATTGAATGAAAATCAATACACCAATAATCTTCTTCAACATCTACAAAAACTGGGGTTGCACCGACCAGGGAAATTGCCGTAACTGTCGATATGAATGTGTATGATGGCACTATCACTTCGTCTCCTGGGCCGATGTTCAAAATCTTTAGAGCTGCCCATAGTGAGGAGGATCCATTTTGACAGGGTGCTGCAGATTCTGCGCCGCAATAAGTAGCAAATAATTCGCCGAATTCTCTGCCTTTAGCACCTTTAACCCACTGCCTAGAGTCAAGGGTTTCAATAGCTGCATTCCTCATATCTTCTGTCCATGAGGGTCTTGCTGTTGGAATCCTGTCCATGGTTCGGCTAGAGCATTATCACCTAAGAGTATGTGTATTAATCACCTAAAGTTCCGTATAATTCAATACCATTGACATAATTCGGCTCGTTAATGGTGTCCGATGATGGGACGCTCAATCCCAATGAATTGGGGGCGAGCGAAATGGGCT
>PBWC01000069.1 GCA_002729095.1 Methanobacteriota archaeon | reverse complement strand
TTCCAAAGGCCATATCCTTTCTTAATCTTGAATTTACCATCAATGTCGACTACTTCTCCGTCGGTCATCAGTTCCCTAGTAGCGATTCCTTCTAGGCCACTAATATCAAATACCGCATAATCATAGTTTTCATCGCCAGTATTTTCAACCCATAATTCGAATATAGCCTCGCCTTCTGGAGGTAGAATCAATGTCCCCACTCTGTTATCGATTGACACACCATCAAAATCACCGTCACCAAATCTGATGTCCATTGAATAATTTACATCTGATCGAACTGCTCTAAACTTCTCTAATCTCTTGTTATCAGGCAAGCCATCAGAATTGTCGTCGGCAGTGTTAGAGTCTCCAAGGTTAGTAATCTCAACATCTATGTCAGTAAATTCCCAATTCTCTGTACCGACTTTTACTCTAACATTTAGAGTGATAACTGCAGTTTGTCTAGCATCAATAGTAAATTCTGTTTGTTGATTTCCTTCTTCGTCTGTGTACCAATTTTCCCAATTTTCGGAATTTCTCTTGGTATAAAACCTAAAACTATCTTCGTTATTTCCTAAATTTTCAACGGTAATAGGGAACAAAAGAACTGTGTTGGAACGACCTGTTTGATTTTGCCCTCTTTCAACTTCCATCCCGTGGGTTTCTTTGACTGTAACTGTTAGAATCTTGGTTTGGTATGCTTGGCCACCGCCATTAGGCAGGACTGAGAAAGTCAGTTCGATACTTTCAGTTGCCAATGCATCTTCCGGTACTGAAACTGTGAAATCAACGCTCTCAGATTTACTTGAACCATGTTTAGAACCCACAGTAACACTGGATTTATCCAAGGAAATCGACCACCCTGAAGGAGGTGAAGAAACTGTGATTCTTAGAGTGTCTTCACCGTTACCTGTGTTGGTAACAGTTAGCCTTGAGGATTGATTTTCGCCTGGTTCAATAGGTCCTAAACTAGAGGTTTGTAGACTCAAAGACGCGCCATAACTTTGCCCCAATATTACTGTAAATTGTTTAACACACTTCAGAGAATTACCATCTTTCGCTTGAACAGTGATTTGAGTTTCTGAACCAGCACTTCTAGAGTCGTCCGGTTCTACCTCTAAATCAAATGATTTTGTTCCCTCGCCGTCATCATAAGGCAATAGGCCGCTGGACGGACCATCAAATGAAACCCATTTGTTATTGCCAGTACCAGGATCTCCAGTAATTGACATACCGACTGACCAATCACTATTTCCTTCATTGGTCAAAGTAGCAGTAAGAGTCCCTACATCGCCTGGATTGAGATTTAAATTGGTCTTTGATAAACTCATAGAACATTCTTTCAGGACTGGGACTTCTAGTTCGAAATCAACAGTATCTGTTGCATTTTGAGCAGGATTTGAACCGGATACTGTGCCGGTTAATTCCCAACAGTAGTCATTGGCCTGCTGCCCATCTGGAACTTCTACTTCCACAGTAACTTGCTCGGTTTCTTCTACGTCTAGTGCAACGTTACTGTCGCTGAGAGTTACGGTGAGGTCTTGAGGGTTACTACAACCACTATCAGTAACCTCTTCTAACACCAAATCGATTGATTGATTGGTCTGCCCTGTATTTTCAACAGTGATGTAATATGTCACTGTATCTGCACCTGCACCAAGAGTTTTTTGCTGTGAATTTCTTTCTTCAATATTGTCAAAATATAAGTCCACACCAAACAAAGCACTACCTGACCCATCACCGGCAGTTGTAGAGACTGTTTCAGTGGAAGGTTCAGGGGCAGCCGGGTCTGGTGTTCCAGTTGAGGCTACAATGGTGGCAGTGACGGTAGTATCGCAGGTGGATTCTGGTTCTACATTTTGAGCCAAAGTAACATTCATAGTTGTCTCTTCAGAGGAACCTGCTTCAATTTGACCTGGGATTTGTAGTATTGTAGTAGTGTAACCGTTGCAATCTTCGCCGGGTTCATTATTAGCTTGTAGGTTAACTGAAACCGGGTCAGAACCAGTATTATACACAACAACAGTATACTCACCTGATTCACCAGGATTTACTTCCATGGAGTTAGGAGAAACGTTCAGGTTGATGCTGGGCGCAGCCGCAGCGTTAGGAGCAAGTATGGGGAGTACCGAAAAAAGCATCAGCCATACGAGGAAAATAGCGCCACGATGGGCAGATTTCTGCGGTTTTCCTCGGGGGTCCATGACCCCCGGTGGAAGACTTACTATCAAAAGCCTACCCTCTGTTGTTCATCCAGAAATATGCTAAATAACTTCATTCTTGAATAAAATCTGAGGTTGGGCCAGAACAACTAACGCATTCCTGAATATCAGATATACTGCAAGTTGGATGTCCTTCACCATGATATCTTGCACCGCATTTGGGGCATCCAAATACAGCACCTTCAATCGGAGTGCGGCAAGACCAGCATATTGGATTTGTTGTCTGTGCTTCTTCGGTGTTTTGTTCTTGAATCTGCGGGGCTAATGTTGGTTTTGGTGTCACCGCTACAGGCGCTAATGGTGCTGTAATTTGTGGTAAATTTTTTGGCTGGACCATTGGTCTGTTAGTAAACTGATTAACACTCATTTGACTAGGCAATAATGGCATCATAGGTTGTTGTTTCCTAGATTTCAATAAAGCGACACTCACACCTATTATTGCTATTACCACAACTACAAGTAAAATGCTAGTGATAACCTGTACTGCACCTCCAACTGAATCCGAGGACTCACCGGTTGATGAGACATTAAATCTAAACTCACTTGTTTGAGGCGTCTCTGATGAACTAAATCCTAGCTTTATAGAAGAGAAGCCCGGTTCATTTGCAGTGATTTTTATTCTTACAAGTGCTGATTCTCCTACTTGAAGATCAACTATATCATTGCCGTCTAATTCGATGTCCCAATCATCTTCAGACGTTATTTCTAGCCTATGGTTGAAAGGGATGTTACCTGTATTAGAGGCCATAATTTGGATTAATTTTTCCTCACCTGTCTCAAAAGTATTTGATGATAAACTACCCCACGAGATTTCTTCCACACCCGCTACATAAAGAGAAATTGTTTCGGATAATTGTGCTCCATTACCAGTAAAATTCAATGTAAATGAAGGTTGAGAGTAAGGTTCTACCCCGGGGTCAAGTATTACTGTACAATCCATATCTGTCCTATCACTTAATCCGAGAATAGTGTTTAATCCATTACAACTTACATCCAAGCCTTCATCGCTCTGTATTTCTATCTGGGGCGTCCAATCAATATCTTCTAAATTACTCAATTCCCAATTATAGATTAATGTCTGTCCTGCGTAATGGCTACCTGAACCAATGTAAGTAGAATATTGTTCTCCGCTCTCATAAATCAGACTTGTGAATTTTAGTGATGGTTTTGCGAATATTTCTACTTCTAAAGTTTCGCTCCATGAAAATCTATCAGAGCCATTATCTAATTTCATAGAAATTTGTCCGGTTTTTGCGCTTGGACTAGCATAAAGAGAGAGAATATAGATTCTTGATTCTCCGATATCGAGATTGAATGGTGGTGCTCCTTCAATAGTTTGAATTCCTTGTGGCAAAACAAATGATGGAAATAATCTAACATCAACATTTCCTTTATTTTCAATCGAATAAATCAAAGCAAATTCAGACCCAGGAATGACTTTATTCATTTGAGAATCTAAACTTATCTCTACCGATTTAACTGCTTCAACCTTTATTGGTACATCAATAAACCAGCTCTTGATCGGAGTTGTGCGCGAAAGAATATTGATTGAAACAATCCTTTCCACACCTGAATCTTGAATTATATTTGGAGGTTGTATAGTCAAATTTAGTGTTGAAATTTGATCTACTGCAATAGGTTCGGTACTAACGAAACGACCAGCAGATTCGCCTTCTCCAAAATAAGCATTCCATCCATTTGGTGCTTGGACTTGAAGATCATAAATCAATTCTGAATTACCTAAATTTTGAACATAAACAGGGAAAGTAGTTGGTTCTATTGGATGGACAGGAACAATATCATAGTCATATTGAAATTCAACATTTGCAATATCTGGAACATCCAACTCTAATGAGTAAACACTTGATACCCCATTATCAACGTCCAATCCAAATAACTGTATTTCATATGTTCCTTTGGAAGGGGTTTCAGGATGAATCATAGTTATACTAACTGTTTTTGATTCTCTGCCTTCTAATGAAAAATTCGTTGACGAAATCCCAACATACCAAGATACTTGTTGCCCTGTTTGCTGATATAACACACTTTGCTTGCTTATACTAGCATTAATTGGAAGTAAACCTGTATTAGTTAGATTAACCTGCCATGAGGTCGAAGTCTCCAATGGATCTATTAATGTCACAACCCTTTCAGGTGAAGAAAATATTACTCCGGGTGTTGTTACTTCAATAAGAACATCGTGCCGATTATTTGTTTCTAGGGTTTCATCGACATGATTGTCTGGGTCAATAATGAATGAAAGCAATTTCTCTCCAGCGCTTTGAGGAGTCCAAGTCCAGAAGAGATTCTTTTGTGTGCCTCCTCCAACTTCCATATTTTTGGTTTCTACGACAACTCCGTTGACTTGTAAAACGACATCGAAGAAGTCTGATTTCACATTACCTGTATTTTCTATTGTAGATGTGAAGTGTACTTCATCTCCAACTCCAGGAACTTCGATATCCATACTATAATCTTCAGGAACTACAGCTAAATCTGGTAATAAATCATTAATGCCGTGCCCCATAACAGCCAGAGAAAATGGTTGAGACCGGCTACCGCCGTGGAATGTATCCTTAACCTTGACAGTCCACTGACCGGTAATTGCTTGGTCGATAAGTACGACTTCAACATTATTGACATTATCTGCAGAACCTCCGGTAGTCGAAAAGCCATTGGCAAAGTCATTACCGAGATACACATTTCCATTTGGATCAGTTACTTCGAGATCAAAATTGTTGACAAGTTGTTTATTAGAATTAGTTGAAGCATATTCATCGGACCATGTTAAAACAGCCTTAAATGCATCATTAGCCACATCTATATCGAAATCATATGATTTGGAATTACCTGTTGCAGAAAGTAATGACCTATCATCGACCCAAATTCCCTGTCCATCAACAGGGGCTAAGGAATTTCTAACATTTATTCGACCCCAGCCCTCATCATTATTTGGAATATTGGGAGAGCCAACATCTTCAGCACCTAGGATTAACAATGCTTTAACCAATGCTCCTTGGGGTGATTGTCGCAGTGCAATCTCTTCCAGATATTGCCTAATCATAGCTGAGGCTCCGGCAGCATTAGGCGTAGCCATTGATGTCCCAGTATACTCTAGATACCATTGACTTGACCATGAATTACCACCAGTATCTCCGGCCTCTTGAGCCCTACATGAACGAACATAGCCTCCGGGTGCAAGAACGTCAGGCTTGATTCTTCCATCATCTACCGGACCTCTAGAGGAGCCTGACATAATTGTATCAGGTGCGCCTGAATAACGATTCTGATGCATTCCAACTGTAACAGAATTTTTTGCAGTACCGGGCGGACCTATAGTATCAGGGTTAGGACCATCGTTTCCAGCAGCAAAAAGAATTGTCAGACCTTCAGCACCATTGTAATATCTATCATAGTAATTCGCTCTATCATCTACATCTTGGCTTTCTGATGTATACCTTCCATAGATGTTATTTCCACCGCTACCCCACGAATTAGTATGGGTTCTTGCGCCATCGTTGTAGGCAGAATTTAGTAAATAATTCAAAGAAGGCGATTGGAAATTTCCAGTATTATCATTTTCCATCGCTTGGAAATATAGGTCTGCTTCAGGAGCAACTCCTGTATACCCGCCTCGAAAACCATCACCTAATACGGTGCAAGAAACGTGAGTTCCGTGGCCAGACCATCTGTCTGCAGTTGAACCGTCGTTGATGACGTCATAATTACCAACCACCCTATTTCCAAAATCCCCATGATCTTCATCTAGTCCCGAATCAGCAACAGCAACTGTCTGGTTAGAACCATCTAAATCAGAATTAAAGTAAATTTTCATTGTGCCTGTTTTCATATGGCTTCCAGCTTGATTATTTTCAATGGTAAACTGGGGGTTAAATCTAAGTGAATTCACTGACGGTTGAATCATTATTGATGTAATGTCACTAGTTTTCAGTAACCCTTCATATCTTCCTTCATCCCAATGAATGATATTTTCTAAAGTTAGTTCTGCAACATCTGCTACGTCTTGGAACAACTTATTGCCGAATGAATCTGTAAAGGAAATGGTTTGTTGCGGTCCTGCGTCATCTCGCCAACCCTGTAATCTCAAGGATTGCCCAACTAGAGATTGCTCACCGTCTTCTAGTAGTAAAATATCCAAAATCTCATCCTGAATGAAAAGTGCCAAAGGCACGGAATGGAAGCTAGAAATTACATCTAAATTTTGTGCCTGTGTCAAGGCTATAGGGGTTCCCTGGACAATTAATCCTGAAGGGTAAATGAAGTCTCTAATTGCCAAGCCTTGTATTTCATTGATTTTTTCTCTTGCGTCTAAAAGATTGATATCGTTGGAAATTAGTAATAAGTTCAAATCGGGTCTATGTTGAAGCATTTCAATCGGTAGTGGCCTACTGAGTGTCAGACCATTATCATCAAAAATACCTATTGTTGAATCGGCAAATACCTCTCTAACTTCTAAGGTTTCACTATCGTCAAGAATCCCTTTTGCTTGATTAAATACTCCTTCTCTTAAATCAAATCTAACCCATTCAATCTGATTATATTCATCTTCTTGGGACAAGTATTCTTCGCTTTGGGTGAAAAATACAGAATGACTTTGCAAAACAAATAACGCAACTAAAAGAATTGCTCCCCTAGTTGCGCGACTAGTTTGCATATTAACTTCCCCAACTTACCCCGCTTTATTGCTTCGGGTCTTTTGAGCAGAAAATTAAGATTAACTTCTATCTTTGAATTCTTCCCATGCCCATTCTCCGACTTCATGAGTGACAAGAATACTTTGCCGTTCACCATTATAATCTGTCCATTTTATATCAACAGCGATGACGTAGTTAACCCAAACTGTGTAGCCTAGAATCTTCATCTCCAAATCATCACCAGCGACTGAGGAGTGTGCTGATATGGATTCTAGATCTATTGCCATGGTTTCCAATACCTCACCATCTAAAGACTGAAATCTAACGTCTAAAGAAACGTCAGTTATTTCTCTACTTCCAGTATTGTGAATTTCGGACATTACTATGTGTCCTCCTCTTTGAAGATACAAAGTTTCAACCATAACCGAGTCTCTAGGTATAAACCAGTACCAACTGCTAAAAACTGCTCCTATGAATAATAGTAAAATTACTCCCGCTAATGCAACACGATTAGGCGTGACTTCTTCTTTCAAATCTTCAACAAATCTTGCTGCCTCTTTGGAAGCCTCTAAAATCGCTAATTCATTTTGTGTCATGGCTGTATTTTGAATTGAGTCTTCATGGACCAACAGTTCGCCATCGCTATCAAAAATCAAATCATCTTGGCTACCCATTTAATCACCCCAGCATAGCCAAACCACTGGCAATGATTGATGTCATAGGCTCAACAAGCAGAATATGTCTAGTTTCAACAGCACCGCCTGTAATTGTACCTACCACTGATAAATCTGCAACAACTCCGTTAATGCCTAGTGAAGAAGCGGTTGGAATTGGTCCTGTCATTTGTGTATCCAGCATCACAGCCCTACCATCGAATTTCTTTTCCCCAAAAATATCAACATAATAACCGGGCTGAGAGGTTACTTGGGAACTTGCAACAATACGCCCCTCTGTGATATCATCGAGGATTATCACAGGATATTCATATGGTCCGCGATGGATATGAATTGTAGCCGATTTTAAATCCTGACCAATAAGTTCGACTCTGTTAACTGTAACACCTGGCATTACTGGCATGTTGGATTGTTTCATGTACAAACTTCTTACTCCTTCACCAGATGATGCAACTCTCATTCCCCAATCATCAGTAGTATCTACTATGAATGTCGATGGTAAGCCTTGAGCAATCATCAAAACATCTCCCCGATAGTCTACTGCTCTTCCGGAAGCTTCCAAGTATAGATCCATATTTTCGGCATTAGAAACATAGTCGAGAGTCATCATTCCTTGGAAAGATGTATCTTCTCTAATATTGAATTTATTATCAGGAATTGCACTCAAGGACATTATTCCGGGTAAATTTCTCATAAAAGCAGTTGCTGGCCACCAATAGCCATCGATAAAGCGTAATTGTTGAATCATTAATTTATCTATGGAGGTATCTGAATCAGTCATGAATTGTTCAGGAACTGCTAAGTCAATAATGAAAATATCACCTATTGTTGCAGAAAAATCCATTGACTGTGGAACTTCATCAATCAATGTTTCAACCCTAGTCTTCTCAATTCTGTCTATGAATATAGCGTGTACTGAATCTAATTTCGACCCTAAATCATAATTCATATCAACAGTAAATCTAGGCACAGTTAGATTATCCTGTGTAAAGAAAACTGCATTAGCAGAAACATCATTAGGTTTTAACGTATCTAAACCATCAATAACTAGACTCATATCTCTACCTTCAATTCCGTTTATGATAATACTGACCTGTTCTCGAAGTGGACTCCATTGCGACATAGACATATCAATTTCATAAGTTGGAATCTCATTTAGCATACGGAAGTCGTAATTTAGGTTAATCGAGCCAGCAGGCAATTGAGGCAGCCATATCTTTGTGTGCCATGAACGCCTAAATTCTAATTCTACACCCAAACTATCTAACTGTGTTAAATTTAAGTCATTCATTTCAAATCCGTAAACAACCCCGTCTTCAAGTGCCATAACTAAATCATCAAACTGAGTAATATTCACATCATATAATGCATTTATAACACCTTCTCGTTCATTAGAATCAATCTTGAAATCAACCAATGCAGCATCAATAATAGACTTTGATGATTGAGTTAAAGAGGGCATTCGACTAACATTGAAATTCACTACTGTGGCCTCAAAAATATCTGCTGAAATTCCATGAGCCCAGTCAGGTTCCTGTTGAGAATTATCTCCTTTCCTAACATCTATACTTAGATTGAAACTTTCTCCTGTCAACAGGCTGAGTCCTAGAGCGAAATCTTCCTCATCATCTTCAGTTCCTGCTAAATCCTTGACGAAATCGTATATTACATCATTCACTGTTGAGCCGAAATCTACCAAGTCACCCAAAAAGAATGATAACGCTTCTACTCCTTCACCCTCATCGAAACTAGGTAATTCCAATCCAGATGAATCTACCCCGCTTGGGAATTCGAAGGTTATATTCGAAGGTAGTGGATCAATTGCAATTCTACCATTCATTCCAAAAAACGAATCATCATAATTGGATTGATCTTCGAGCAATATATTGAATGGTGAGGACTGAGTTCTTATCAATTCAATTTCAGAATTACCTTCAGGTCCTGTAGCGTTAGGCACCTGAGGAGAAAAACGTTTCAAACTTAAAACATCTGAAATTTGAAGGCTCATGCTAGCTTCTGAGTTGTCCTCATCAACCCAGAATCTAAAATGGTCTCCATCCATTGTAACTGGATTGGTTGCATTAGATAATTGAATCTGAATTGACTCCATCGATTGACTAGCAGAATATCCCAAGGTATCTCCTAGGACTAAACCAAAATTAGGCGGCAGGCCATTTAGTTTGATTGCGTTTTGCTGATTAGGGCTTTTTCCCCCATAAGTTATTGAAGATATAGTAGAACTAGCCTGATACGTTAAGTCATCTGAGGTTTGAATGATTTGTAGACTAGATGGTCTGTTTGAAAATAAGGCTGATTGGGTAATTGCAGACTCTAAATCAAGTCCGTCATGTTTGATGTGGCCCATTAAAAGAGGTCCACCGTTATCTCCTTTGACAACTAAATCTCTGATATTTGTATCTGGGTCATATGTGTGGGTAACATCAGAGATTCCAGCAATTCTAATGCTCATTGCTACTGGAACAAGGGGTTCAACTGGACCATTTTTGCCGAGCACTAAATCAATTGAGTTATCCTGTGAAATCAAGATATGATCTGTATCTGGAATCCACGGATGATCATTACTTGAAAACGCAAAGGCTATTCTCCCGATAGATTCACTAGTTCTAGGAGTTCCTCCAATGTTGCCTCTGACTTGGTTAAAACAGTGTAGTTCTAGAGTTCCCCCCGAAGACCCAGCTGTACTAACTATTGAATCAGGAATAGAATTGACTATTTCTCCGACGTCTAAGACCACTTCTACAACAGAAAGCAAGGCATTATCTAATATCTGGGCTATAGAATTAAGATTTGGATTATCAAAATTGACCCTATCTACACCGGTTGGTGAAACAAGGAAACTTCCTTCCATAATTATTACCTCGGGAACTTGTTCGACTTCAATTTGCAAGGACGAGGCATCAGCATCAATACCTCCACGTTTGAAAGTAGACTTATACGCAAGTCGGTCTATTTTTTCAGTACCTGCAATTGCAATTAGAGTATTAGGCGCATCAACAGGATTTATTGGTAAGGTTGGGTCATCGACGTTACCTGTGTTGTCGCCGGAGAAATTTTTGATGCCAATAATCCACGATAGTCTTGATGGAACATCTCCAGGTAAATTAGCGGAACCTGGTGCTTCACCGAGCATCGTAAAATATGATGCGATTTCTTCAGGTGGCATTGAACCTGCAGGTAAGCCATGAATCCAGACTCTAGCGTCGGTAGTATTTCCAAAACTAGAAGTTCCTTCAGAAACATTGGACCTATCTTCAAAATAATGTAAGTAAACATCGCTTCCTAAATCTGAAAAAATTTCAACAGTATCGAAGGTGTTTTCGCCCAAATTATCATTTCTAATGGTAATATCAACTTCAGATGGTAAAGTGGTTTCTCCAACTTCAGGATGGAATCCTGCATCCAAATAACTCATCTCTAGAACAGGTGCAGCCGAACCCCCTCCATCGCCATCAAATCTAATGAAACCTACCCCAACACCAAAACCACATTTATGTTCATGACTTTCCGCTATGTTATCTGTAAATGGGTCAAAATATCCCGGATCTTGACAATCTGTTTGCAGTGATGAACCTGGCTCGTTTGGATTGGAAATTTGAACTGAATATGGTGCAGAAATCGAAGTTAAGGCCAATTCTGATGAATTAAGAGCATTGAAAAATGTGCCAATAGCAAGTTGTAAAATGTTCTGAGCAGATACATCGAACTCTATTCTTTCTATTCCTATGCCTAATGTGAACCTGTAAGGAGGTTGGGTAAATCTAGTGTCGACGACCATGCCATATGATTCTGAATCATCTAATGTTATATCAAATGCTAAACCTTTCATTAAACTGACCTCTAAGTGTTTTAGGGAACTCCAAAGAGGGTCTTCCAAATTTATCGCCTCAACTTTCCATTGGAATGTCGGATTAATCCAAAGTTTATCGATAATAACTCCCAATGGCCCACTAGTTTCAGCCCCAAAACCCTCGTCTTCATTGAATATACCCTCAATGGTTAAGGCAACAATCAAATCATCAGAACCATCTCCATCAATATCAATGTAATTATCGAAAAGAGTAATTTGTCCATCAACTATTAACTCTCCAGTGAATGTACCGCTTTCCCATGCCTCATATGAAGGTCCATTATTCCTAGAAGTGAAATTAACATAAACAGCATAGGTATTGAATCCAATTGCTAGAAGATCTCCGTTACCTAAGGCAGATGTTGAAAATAGAGTATCAAATAGGTTATCTGGGAAGCCTTCAGGTTGTGTTGATCTATCCATCAAAAATTCATATGGCCTTGGATGATCTACTTCAAAAGGGCTAGAATCACGCATTGAAACATTATCTAGGAATTTATTGGCGACGGTTAATGGATCATTTTCTCCAACGGGCCTTGCAGCAGCATCCACGGCACTCAATGCGTTTTCAGCCAATGAATTCGCTATTTCTGCTTCCCCATTCTCTTCTCTCATACTCAGTGTTTCCATCA
>PBWC01000087.1 GCA_002729095.1 Methanobacteriota archaeon | reverse complement strand
ATTACAGCGAAAGCAAAAGGTCTGAAATTTCGTGATCTTTTGTTGAAGTATCCGGTCAGGATGGCCATTAATCCAATTGTTAGTACAATTGGTTGGTTGCTTCCAGCCTTGATTGCAGGTGAAATTTTAATTTCAATTGTCCTTGGCATACAAACACTTGGCCCAGTTTTGTTAAGATCTGTACTTTCTCAAGACATGTGGTTAGCTGCAAGTATAGTGATGATTTTAAGCCTACTAACAATCATTGGTTCTTTAGTCTCCGATTTATTGTTAGTTTGGTTAGATCCTCGAATTAGATTTGAAAAATTAAGTAAATAATTAATGGGCAATTTCCAAAATTCTTCATCAGTAATTAACGAAGAAGATAAAAACTTTTATTATGCCACTCAGTGGTCGTTGATCCGATCGCGTTTCCGGCAGCATCGACTTGCCTCAATTTCGCTCATTTTTCTTGGCTTTCTCTATCTATTTGCAATTTTCTCAGATTTTCTTGCTCCTTATTCATCTACACAAAGGTTTTCAAAATATAATTTTTCAGCACCCACTTCAATTCATATCTATGATCCAAAAGATGGTTTTTCGAGCCCATTTGTCTATGGACAAAAAAAAATATTGGATAAAAAAACATTCTCTTGGAAATATGAACCTGATTTAACCAAGAAAATCTATATCCAATTTTTCACAGAAGGAGAAGAGTATAGCTTTTTTGGCATCTTCAAAAGTAACGTTCACCTTTTTGGGATAGATGAAAAAACACCAGTGTTTCTGTTTGGTTCAGATCGGCTGGGTCGGGATGTTTTCTCCAGAACAATTCACGGTTCACAGATCTCATTATCAATTGGTCTTGTGGGAGTAAGTTTGAGTTTTTTAATCGGTATTTTGCTTGGAGGAGTATCTGGATATTACGGCGGCTATATTGATGATTTAATACAACGTTTTATTGATTTCATGATTTCTTTGCCAACTATCCCCTTATGGATGGCATTTTCAGCGGTATTGCCAAGAGATTGGTCTTCATTAAAGACTTATTTCGCAATCACAATAATACTTTCAATAATAAGTTGGGGGCCTCTCGCCAGAGTGACTCGTGGGAAGATTTTAGCACTGCGAGAAGAAGACTACACATTGGCTGCAAAAGCAGCTGGTGCTTCCACTTCTCGAATCATCGTTAAGCATTTGTTACCTGGATTTTCGAGTCACTTAATTGTTTCCATCACACTTTCCATTCCTGGAATGATCCTCGCTGAAACAGCACTTAGCTTTCTGGGTTTGGGGATTCAACCACCAGCAGTTAGTTGGGGAACATTGTTGCAAGATTCCCAGGATTTAATGGCGATTACCAATCAACCCTGGTTACTGATACCCGCCATTTTTGTCATTGGGACAGTGCTTCTCTTTAATTTTGTTGGTGATGGCCTCCGTGACGCTGCAGACCCCTATTCTTGAAAGAACATGCAGAGAATTCTCGAAATAAAGGACTTATCAATCAACTTTTATCTGCGTGAAGGGGTTGTTCATGCGTTGACAGATGTGAACTTCGAAGTTTTTGAGAATGAAACTTTAGGGGTCATTGGAGAGAGTGGAAGTGGAAAGTCAGTCACTGTTCAATCGATTCTCGGGATCCTATCTCAGCCACCTGCCAAGATTGTCAGTGGAAGTATTTATTTTGAACCAGAAAAGAGGAATCTGGAACTCAATTCACTGCCAACCTATGGAGATATTTACAGAAATGTTCGGTGGAATGACATCAGTATGATTTTTCAGGAACCTATGTCTTCCTTCAGTCCTCTGCATAGTATTGGTGATCAGATCTCAGAGGCACTGACCTTACATCGACCAGAATTATCAGAAGCTGATGTCTTGAATGTTTGCCTTGGATTATTGGAAAAAGTGGGTATCCCCTCTCCTGCGATATTCTTCAAAAGATACCCACATGAATTCAGTGGGGGCATGCGTCAGCGGGCAATGATTGCGATGGCGCTAGTATGCAATCCAAAAATTCTGATCGCAGATGAGCCTACAACAGCTCTGGATGTAACGATTGAAGCTCAAATTTTGGAATTGTTGGAGGCGATCAAATCAGAGTTCAACATGTCAATGATCTATATTTCCCATGATTTAGCAGTCATTGGTGAAATCTCAGATCGGATTTTAGTGATGTATTTTGGGCGTGTTGTTGAAAGTGGTCTCGCTGACGAAGTGATTGACAATCCACTTCATCCCTACACAAGGGCGCTTCTCAAATCTATTCCAAAGATTGACCAACCAATTGAATCCCTCGAGCCTATCGAAGGAACTATTCCCTCCCCATTTGAAGTCCATACGGGCTGTCCTTTCTACAGTCGATGTTCAGAAAGGCTTGGTGAGATCTGCTTAAATCAGAAACCTGCTAATAAAACTTACAATAACGGCCATACGGTGAGCTGTCATCTTCATGCATGATGAAAAAGTAATTCTTCAGGTAAATGACCTGAAAAAATATTTCTCTTTACGTAAGGGTTTCCTGAGTGAAACCAAATATATCCGAGCAGTGGATGGAGTCAGCCTCGAATTATTTAAAGGGGAAACACTCGGTATTATTGGTGAGAGTGGGTGCGGAAAATCTACGCTTGGTAGATCTTTAGTGAATCTTTACAACATAACCTCAGGCTCGGTTGTTTATAATGATGGAGATCAAAAGATCAATTTGATTAACGCAAATGAAAGAGAGAAGAAAGACTACACTAAATCCGTTCAAATCATCTTCCAGGATCCATTTTCGTCATTAAATCCACGAATTAATGTTTTTGAAACTGTTGCGGAGCCATTAATTATTCATCAGTATCCAAAAGAAGTGATTGAACAAAAGGTATCAGAAGTGATAGCTCAGGTCGGCTTACGTGATGAGCATCTAAGGCGGTACCCACATAGTTTCAGTGGAGGCCAGAGACAACGGATTGGAATAGCCCGTTCTTTAATTATCTCTCCAAAAGTTATTATTTGCGATGAGGCAGTCTCAGCGCTAGATGTATCTGTTCAAGCCCAAATCATTAACTTATTAAAAGAACTTCAGGCGCGTTATAACTATTCATACATTTTTATTTCACATGATATGAGCGTGATTCGGCACATATGTGATCGAATAGCTGTTATGTATGCTGGGAGAATTGTTGAATTTGGAACTAAAGAAAAAGTTTTGAATTCTCCGAGACACCCTTATACAGAAGCTTTACTAGACGCAGTACCTAAAATTTCAAATAGAAGATCGAAAGGTAAGAGGAAGATTTTATCGGGCGAGCCACCAGATTTATCTAGAGAAAGAATTGGTTGTAGTATGTTTGAAAGATGTGGTTATCGGATAGATGCCTGTCAAACTACCCCAATGAAATTGTCAGGTTCTCGAAACCAACATCTTACAGCCTGCATGCGAACAAACGAAATAGAGTTGAATGGACTGATTATTGATTCAAAACAACTATGATGATCATTGTTATTGGACGAGGCCATTCGGGTACAAGAAGTATTGCCCAGACCTTGTATGCAAGTAATATTTTCATGGGTAGTTTGCTTAATAATTCCTGTGATTTCATGCCACCACACAACCTATATCGCAGCTGCCATATCTTCTCTAAATATGTGAAATATAACAAAAATTATACATGGGATTTTACAGAAGCATTGGAAATGGAAGTACCAGAAAGCTTCAAAAAATTAATTCATGGATATCTTAAGCATGTATTAGAATCGGAGAATGAATTTAAAGGTTGGAAATTACCTGAGACAACCCTCATTTATCCTTGGATTTACAAACTTTTTCCAGATGCTTTTTACATTTTTTGGTCTAGGCATCCTTTTGACAGTATGCTTGGGAAGCACTTAACAGATGACCTCCACGACTTCTCAGTAGATTATCCATCTTCACAGAATGTGCTTCAAAATCGAGCAATTTCGTGGCTTTATCAATATGAAATTCAAAGATGTATACCAAGGCCTAAAAGTTCGGTTGAAGTGAGATTCGAAGATTTTGTCCTGAATCAAGAAGTAACAATAAGTAGATTAGAAAAATTTCTTGGTAAAGAATTAGCTAAAATTCCGGTGCGACCTGATTCACTGGATAAGTGGAAAGGTAAAATTAATCCACAGGACTTCTCTTATCTTTTTGAGGCTATGAAATATTATGACTATTCCTACGAATAGTTCTTCGATTCGGATTGCCTTGTATGGAGTTGCTCATGGGCATATCTCTCATTACATAGAGGAATTCCGTAAATTTACTTCTGTTCACCTCATTGGCGTGTATGATGCTGATGCTGAACGATCGCTTTCGTTCAGTGATAGGTATAAACTTAGGAAGTTCGATAACCCTGAAGAGTTACTATCTCAGCATATAGATGTTGTGATTGTTGGTTGTGAAACCGCCTATCATTTAGATGCGATCTCCTTATCCTGTAGGTATGTTGACAACATCGCGCTTCAAAAGCCACTTGCGACTACGGTAATTGACGGAAGGAAAATTTTACAAGAAATTCAGAAAGCCGGAGCGCGACTGTTCGTGCTTTGGCAGATGAGAGTTGACCCTGCCAACCAATTCATCAAGCAAATCATTGATGAGAAGAGACTCGGGCAACTTCTTCATTTTCGCCGAAGACACTGCCTATCGACACACAGGTGGCCAGATTTCCAGCAAAGCTGGCATGTAAATAGGCAACTGAATCTTGGAATGTGGGCGGATGATGCGGCCCATCCGATCGACCTAGTACGCTGGTTGTTTGGAGGCCCTAAAACTTTGTATGCCGATATTGATACTCTCGTAAATCCAGAAGTGCCTGATGATAACGGAATCGCCATATTCAGATACGATTCTGGTTTATTCGCAGAAATTCAGTGTTCATTCACCTCAGACTTTGGTGAGACCACGACAGAGCTAGTTGGCACAAATGGAATGCTCATTCAGTACTATGGAGATGCCCCAAGTTGTAATCAGTCTGAAAAGCTTAATTATGGCCTGAAGTGGAAGATCTTTGGCGAAGAAGAATGGCGGAAAGCAGAGGTTGTCACACCTGATACTCACGCATTCCGTATCAAAGCCCTTGCTCCAAAAATTCTTGATTTCGCCACGGGTGCTTATGATCCCCCATCAACTGACGAATACTTAGATTCTCTCAAAATGACTCTGCTTTGCTACGAGTCGAGTTCACAAAAAAAACAGATTGTACTGAGAGATTATGCCAATTAACACCGCCGTGATTGGTATGGGGCCGATTGGGAATCGGCATGCAGCAATTTATGAAAAGAATCCCAAAATCAATCTTGTGGGATTGTGCGAAAAAGACCCGTCAAGAAATCAAGCGGCTGGTTCTCAATTTAATTTGCCCTGTTATGCTTCAACAGAAGAATTGTTTGCGAAGGAAGAAATACATCTATGTAGCGTTACTACGGGGGGTTATGAATATGGCAGTGATCATCTTGAGCCAACAATATATGCACTAACCAACGGTTCTCATGTTCTTTGTGAAAAACCCATTAGCAATTCCATTGCAAACGCATTTGAAATGGTTCAGACCGCAGAGCGGTATAATAAAATATTGGCCGTGAACCTGAATCATCGGTTTACTCCAGCAGCACGAATTGCAAAGCAATGGCAGCTTGATAATAAAATAGGAGCCCCTCTTTTCATCAATATGAGCATTTGGATTCATAACCCTAATGAGTCTTCGCCATTTTACCACATCAAGGCACTCCATCCTCATTCCGTTGATATCATGCACCATTTCTTCGGAGATATTGAGCAGGTTCATTGTTTTGCTATGAAAGGACCAAATAGAAAAATCTGGTCAAACGCTCAATTTAACATCAAGTTCAAGGAGGGTGCTGTTGGCTCCCTGACAGGAAGTTATGATATTCAACGAGGTCACCCAATGGAGAGATGTGAGTTTGCAGGAATTAATGGAAGAGTGGTAATTGATGACATGTATCGAGAGGCAACTCTTTATCCCGCCGGTGATCTCGTCAAATCTGTCTACACAAATCCCATCTTCGGGGGTATGGAAAGTTTTACAGATACCTTTGTTAATCGGATAAATCATCTTGTTGATGAGATTGAAGAAGGTGTGACCCCAGAAAATATTGATGGGACGGGCCTGGATGGACTCAAGGCTCAGATTGTTCTAGAAGCTGCTGTACAATCGATAATTCATGAAAAAGTTGTCCGCACTGACGACATTCTGAAAATCTAGACCAACGGATCCCAATGGCTTTTGATGACATGTTATCTGAACACCAAGCGTATTTGTTTGAGAGAAACGGTTTTGTTAATGCGGGACCGCTGATTTCTGAAGCAGAAGCAGATCAACTCGCTGATGAAATTTTGACAATTATTGAGCGTAGAGAAGATCCAAACTCTCCTCAGCCACTACGAATTGCCAATCTCTCCCGTGAAGCGGAGAAGCCAATCTGGCAAATCGTCAATATTTGGCAGGCATCCGAAGCTTTTTCTCAACTCTTGAAAAATGAGAAGCTCAAACACTACATTTCGAAGTTGACAGGGAAATCTGATTTCAGGATTTGGCATGATCAGGTGCAGTACAAACCAAGTCATGTTGGAGGCCGTCTTTCATGGCATCAGGATTTGCCAAAGTGGCCTGTAATGAAGGGGGGAACCCAATTGACGGCTTGGATCGCTCTTGATGATGCTGGTCCTCAGAATGGGTGTATGGTGATGGTTCCAGGATCGCACTTGAGGGGAAATCAGAATGAATGGTTGCATCAGCATGATGGAAGGTGGCAGCTTGGGCACAATGACAGCTTTATGAGTGAACCGACCCAAGTGCTCTGTCCAGTGCAAAAAGGTCACGTTCATTTTCACGATTCACTTACGTGGCATAGCTCAGGCCCAAACCTTTCGGGTCAGCCCAGGAGGGCTATTGCGCTTCATTTTATGGATACTGAGACCCTTTTCAATTGTCAGGGTGACCACCTCATGAAAGAGCATATTGCCAGTGAGGATGGTCAGCCAATCCAAGGGTATCCATTTTTACCAATCTAAACTTCAACAATTTGCTCCAAAGCAAGGCCCAAATAAAAATCTTCAAATGCTACAGGCAACAATGAAACTTGGTTTTAACTCAGTTCTGTTTGGTAATTTTGATCCTGAAAAAGCGTTTATAGCCGCTAGTGAAATCGGTTATTCAGGAATTGAACTTTCTGCTCTAGATCCAGCAATGAGCGAACACATTAATGAGTCTGATCCAGTCAGCCAAAACATTTCTCTGATCTCAGGGCTGATCGATAAATATAATATACCAGTTACAGCGATTGAACGTGCAAAGCATGACCTCAATTCATGGGAATACATCGTCCAGTTGGCGGACGGTATTGGATGTCCTATCATCAATCTTGGGCCAGGTGGTAGTATTGATCCTAATGGCGTACCCATTTCTGGCGGGTCCTTTGATTATGCAATTGAGAGTCTTAAGAGGCATAGTGAAATCTCAAATAAATACAATATTACAACCTGTTTTAAGGCTCACTACAATACTTGTATCGATAATACTGAACTTTCCAAAAAAGCAGTTCAATTACTTGAGAACCATAATGTACAATTAGACTTTGACCCAAGTCATATATTTAGAGTCCCGGAAGATCCAGTGAGTGGACTTAAAGAAATCTTACCCTGGATTGGTCACGTTCACATCCGAGATTGTATTGCTGAAGATATAAAGGGCCCTGGTTCTCCTTTTGAGCAGATATGTGGTCGTGGAAAAATTGATCTAAATGGCATTTTGAGGCTGTTGAAACATTCAAATTACGAGGGACCTGTAAACCTCGAAGTTATTGGGGCAAAACAAAAAAATCTTTCTCTTCCTTCCTGTACAGTAATTGCTGCTGAATCGAAGGGATGGCTGAATAGTGCCCTTTCCTCTATCGAAGTCTAAATTATGAGAAAACTTAAGGTCGCAGTAGTTGGGGTTGGCAATATTGGCTCCATCCACGCAGATATTTACTCAAAATTGGAAAGCGTTGATCTAACGGCTGTTTGTGACACCGATCAAGAAAAAGCAGATGAAGCAGCTACAAAATTCAATTGTAAGGCTTTTTACAGTGTTGATTCACTGTTGGCTGAGAAGCCAATGGAGGCTGCAAGTATGTGTACAAAAGGTGAAGAAAATGGTGGGGATCACTATCTGCCTACCATTCAACTTTTAGAAGCAGGAGTACATGTTCTTGGAGAAAAACCGATATCTAACAATATTGAGCATGCTCGCTTAATGCAAAAGCTGGCTGCGGAAAAAAACGTTAGATACGGCATTAATCTAAATCATCGTTTCACTCCTTCAGCAATCAAAGCGAAAGAATGGGTTGATGCGAACCGTATAGGTACGGTTCACATGATTGATCTTACAATGTGGATTGATAATCCAGTGGAGTCTTCTCCATGGTTCCATCTTCGTGCACTACACCCCCATTCATTTAATATTCTCAACTATTTTGTGGGACCAGTCAAAAAAGTCCAT
>PBWC01000068.1 GCA_002729095.1 Methanobacteriota archaeon | reverse complement strand
GGGAAGCAAAATCCAGTAGTGATGATGAAAAATTATGTGTTTGTCCGGCATGTGAACAAGGTTCTATTCGAATAAATTCCACTATGTATGCGTGTGATGATGAAGAATGCAAATTCAGAGGTCTATCTCATGACATGTGTAAAAGGCCTATTTCAAAAGACGAAGCAAAGGATATATTCACCAAGGGTAAATCTGAATTACTGGATGACTTTATTTCGCGCAAAGGACGACCATTCAAGGCCTTCTTAGTTTTAGACAACAACCGAGTTAAATTTGAATTCCCCCCTAGAGAAGCTGCTGCAGATGCTAAAAAATTCAAAGTTGTACCGGGTGTTGTCGCTATTTGTCCTAAAACCAAAGTCGAAATAGTGGAGACAGAATCATTCTATCGACCTGCTACAGAAGGAACTAATTGCTCAATTCAAATTGCGCGAGAAATTTCCAAAAGAGAGATAAAAAGAGAAGAGGCAAAGCAACTTATTGAGAAAGGAGAGGTCGGTCCGTTCGATGATTTTGTTGCCAAAAAGTCCGGAAATAATTTTTCTGCAGTTCTTTACCTAAAGAAGAATCAATCAGTAGGTTATCGGTTTGCGAAGAAATAGTAGGTAAAATCGATTTTTTTACACCAAATAAGGCGAAGGTTGATGTCCAAGTTGTGTTAGTTCGTACTATGGGAGTGCAACATTGGGATGTTGTTATTGTCGGGGCGGGCCCTGCTGGAGGCCGTGTAGCAACCCACATTGCAGAACGTGGCCATAGTGTTTTGTTGCTTGAAGAGCATGAAGAGATAGGCAGACCATTTCAATGTGCAGGCTTAGTCACACCAAATGCTATGAAAGAAGTTGGTCTATTTCACTCAATACTTGAAGAGGTTGACGGCGCTTTGATTCATGGCCCGAGTGGTACATTAGTTCCAGTGGGAACTGAAGGCAAGGTTCGAACTTACGTAGTATGTAGAAAGATATTCGATCAAGGCGTTGTCAAGCAGTCTTTAGAAGCAGGAGCGGATATTTGGCTTAACTCCAAGCCGGTAGATGCAAATGTTCATGATGACCACGTTGATTTAACGATAAGTAGAAATGGTGAAATTATCAACATATCTGCCTCTCTTTTGATTGGTTGTGATGGTGCACATAGCTGGACTAGAAGACATTTCAAAATGGGTAAACCTAAGGAATTGATGATAGGTTTTCAGGCTGAGGTTGTCGGATATGAAGGGAGAGATAGATGGCTTGAGATGTTTAGCGGATCAGAAATTGCACCCGGATTCTTCGCCTGGGTTATTCCTTCAGGTAATGGCTCACACAGAATTGGGCTTTGGTCTACAGCAAAAAGATTGGAAGGTCGAAGTATTGAACAGTGTTATGATAATTTACTCAAACATCCGTTATGGAAAGACAGATTCAGTAATGTTTCAGAAACTGCGAGATATTGTGGCCCTGTTCCTAGTGGTATGGTCAAAAACACCTTCAAAGACAGAGTGATATTAATCGGCGATTCTGCAGGCATGGCTAAGCCAACAACTGGCGGTGGAATAGGTCCTGCATTTGAGCAAATATCTGGTATAATTGAAAATTTGTCAGCAGCATTGACTAAGAATAAATTAGACAAAAAAACCTTGCACGGAATATGCAGCAAGCATTTTTCAAAGATGCATAAGGATCAAAACAGAGCGAGGGCCCTAAGAAATCTATTAGTCAGTGACTGTTCTGATGAGGTTTTAGATAAACACTTCAATTCATTTGCAAAGCCAGAAGTTATCCAATTAATAAATGAAGTTGGGGATATCGAAAAGCCAGTACCTCTAGGCATGGCCTTGCTAAGAAAAGTGCCTGCTTTTAGGAAGTTGGCGTTGAAAGCAGGTGCCAAATTGATTTTTACATAGGTGGTTTAATGCCTAAATTAGTGGAAGAGGAGAGAATAAGATATCCACCCTTTGAATCCTATAGATTTAAGCCCGAACTACTTCCTATTGCAACCAAAACTACTGTGATTGAAGAAGATGTTAAGTTGTCGGAAGTAGATAACCACATTGTAAAAAGAAATGCTCCATTCACAATTGGTAATGAAAATTCGTGGCTTGTGGAAAGGCGATTTTTATTTGACGGTGAAATTATTGATACCGATAAACCATACAGCAAAAAAATCCTACAACCAATTACCACCGATTCAATCATTGATAAGCAAAGAACTGGTTGGTATTTGACACCTAATCCGGTACATGCTGCAATTAGAAAGTTTCTGAACTTCGCAGTTATTGTTCTATTAGTCGCACTCGCTTACTTATTTCTTGAACCCTTATTGGATTTAGTTGGCCTAGGTGGATTTGGAACTGGTAGAGTTCGATTTGGATTATTAGATTACCCTGCTTTAGCAGTTTTTGTAATCCCCTTACTATTCGCCCCTATAATTCTTAGAGTGGTTGCTAATTTTTCAGACCTTGCAAACCAGAGAAGATTTTTGATGAATTCACCTCCCAGCCCAAAAATTTCAATAGATTCAGAATCATGTTCCAATGAAGAACTTAAGGTCAAAATTGATTTTGATTACATTGATGAATCATGGGGAGAAATAAATGTTCTTTGGAGAGTAGGAATTCTACCACCCAGCCGAGAATCTTTGATGCTAAGTTTTGGCAAGAAAACAAATCAACAACCGCCTCCCGGACTGACTACTGAATTGCCACATCACTGGGAAGTGAACTTAGATGATGGTACCGGCGGAGGTGAAGATTCTCCAATGCAATCAAATGATGTTAAAGGTGGACTTTTTATTAGACCTATGCGTATTATGAAACAGTCAAAGCCTGTAAAATTTGAACAAAAACCAATGAAACTGGAACCGCCCTCCGGAAAGTGGCCTGGGACGATTTTCTCTCCACTGATTAGAGTTCACTGGGAATTGGTTATTGTTATTGAGAGAAAACTGGGACGTTCTTTAATTTGGGTAGAGCCTTTGAACATTTTACACCAAAACAAAAGTACGGTAGTAAGTGCTGAAGTCAACTCGGGTCGAACTGAAACAAATCATCCATCAATATATTGATTTGTTGAATAGCTATGCGTTGGACATGGAGAGAACAAAATTAAGCGCAATCTTACTAATTGCCATTATGTTTCTTGCAGGTTGCACTTCGCCAAGTTCTAATGATTCCAATGATAGTGAAATCGAAAAACCAACACTTATTTTGAATAGTGAATGGTCAAGTTCTCCTGAAACAAGCTTCCTAGGCGAAGAAATCGAATTTAATGTATTGGTTAATGCCAATTTCGAGGACTCTTGGATAGGCTTCCCTGAAATAACCGATCCTAATGGAGGAGTCATTGAAGATTATTCTTGGTCCAGATATTTAGATTCAGGTAAACTTACTTTTTCTCCAAACATTATCGGAGATTACTCTATTAGCGTTCAATTTCAATCAGGAGATAAGGAGCAAGACTATATCGTACAAAATGGTAATTTGACTCACACGCTAACAGTTATCCCGCCAATTGAATACAATCCGATTATCATTTTCCCATCAGCAATTATAGTAGAAGATTCAGATATCATCATTTTTGAAGGCTCTGTTGAACATGCAAGTATTGAATCCTGTAGCATGAGTTTTACTTACCAATATTATGAGCGATATCCAATTTCTGTGAACGGTGACGGGTCTTGGAGTTTTGTAATAATTGAAGCAGATACCAGCGAAAATATTGTCGAATTATACGCTGATTGCGGACAATGGGAAATTAAATCCACCAGCAAAAATGTATCTCTAGTATTTATCATTGACAAAGTTGATTCTGATGAAGATGGTATTATTGATGAATTAGATAGTTGTAATGATGGAGTTGAGGATTCTTGGAGTTCTAATCAAAATACTGATTATGACTCTGACGGCTGCCGCGATATTAGTGAAGATTTGGATGATGATAATGATGGCATACCTGACTACCAGGATGGCTGCTTTTCAACATTAGGATGGGAAAGTGATTTACAATCTGATTATGATTCTGATGGATGTCACGACTATGATGAAGATTTAGATGATGATAATGATCAAGTATTAGACATAGAAGATTCATGTCCTATGGGAGAATTGGATTGGACGTCTAATCTCAATATTGATTGGGATAAGGATGGATGCAATGACTTTAACGAAGATAATAATGATGACGAAGACGATTATGTTGACTTGGATGATAGTTGTTCTCGAGGCGCACAATATTGGAGTTCAAATGACACAACAGATTTTGATAGAGATGGATGTCACGATTTTTATGAAGATGAAGATGATGATAATGATGGTGTGAATGATTTTAATCTAACAGGAGATATTCTAGATTTATGCCCTCAAACCGAAATTGGATCTTTGGATATTGATGAAAATGGTTGTGCAGCAATTCAAAGAGATTCTGACAACGATGGAATAAATGACTTGTACGACCAATGTCAAGGCACACCGTCAGGTCTAGTTGTTAACTCAGTTGGTTGTGCTGATTTAGATGATGATGGGGTTTATGAAAATGTTGACCTGTGCCCCATGACAACAAAAAAATGGACCGTGGATGAATTAGGATGTACTGTACTGCAACTTCCTGTACAGTGGCAAGTATCCTCTACCCTGTCTGGACCTATGGAAGTAGTTCCTGATTTTACCGTTCCAACCTTAGGTGCAACATTTTACTTCGATGAAATGTGGACGGGAAATGATGTTTATCTTTTCTTATTCAAGTATACTAGTTCAACAGGTTCTTCCAACACTAATATATGGGGACAAAATCCTGGAGCATTGATTAGGAATTTGCCAGAAAACACCCACCTTTTCTATGGCTCATTTGATAACAGCTATCACAGTGATGTAATCAATCAAAGAACTGCTGTAGAAAATGCCCTAAATCCATCAGAAGAAGCATATTGGAATCAACGTATACACTATATCGACCAGAGGGCCAATAGCATTGGAGGTGGGCTTGGAGATATGATAAGTTCAATCAATAATCCACTCTACATGGGTATAGATAGGTTCCAGATGGCTCGAGAAACTGGTTCTCTAGTTTCTTACCCATCAGGAGTTACAGACCCACTACATTTGGTCCATGAACCTGAACAATGGAATGCTGAATTTCCAACCCAAATTCGACTTGAGGATGCCGGTATCGAAATTGTAACTATGATGGACTTTGAGTACCACCAAGGTGGTTGGGGAGGAGGATTTTCTTCTAAGCGGAATGTCACATTCCCAGCAAATTTATCGTCATACGATACCCTTGAGGTTTACCATGAGCACGCTTGTGATGAAAGAAGCAACAGATATCAGAGATCTGATGGTAGTGAAGGTGGTTGTCATGAATGGGACTATGAAGCGAATTTGTACATTTGTGACCCTGTTAACGTAAATAGTTGTAGCACAGAATTTGTAAGATGGATTACTACATATGGACGAGAAGGTCGATGGCTCACTGACATCTCTCCCTATCTATTCATGATAGAAGATAGTGATTTTAGGCAATTCAGATATGGTGGAGCAAATAGAGGAAGTCTGACAATCTCTTTTCTTTTGAGCAACTGGGGTGAATCTGATGTTGCAACAAGTGGTGAATTTGCGTTTTCAGGTGGTCAATTCGATGGTACATATAATGATGAATCAAGATACGATAGACAATATAATTTCACTGTACCTAATGGAATTTCTCGGGTCGAAATTGTTGCAACAATAACCGGTCATGGATTCGGACAAGATAATGAGAATTGTGCTGAATTTTGCAACCATGAACATCACTATTCAATGAATGGATTTTCTGCTGCAGAATTACATCCCATAGCAGATGAAACTGATGGCTGTAAACAAATAGTTGAGCAAGGAGTTGTTGCAAATCAATATGGTTCTTGGCCGTATGGTAGGGCTGGATGGTGTCCTGGGCAAGATGTTAAACAATGGAGATATGACATTACCTCGTGGGTAGATATGACAGGTTCTAATGTTAACAATCTGCTATATCAAGGTCTATTTAATGGACAAGAATATGTTCCATCGGATGGGACTGGTAATGGAAACAGGAATATCCATGCAGAGATTTGGATTGTATTCTTTCAATAATCAATTTTGTATTGGTACAGGTGATGGTAACTCCCGAAGCAAATCTTCGGGAATCTCTGTCAATAATTCATTGTAATCGCTATCCCTCTTTTGTGGAGTAAATCCAGCTCTGATAATGGTATTTTGTAATTCTCTTTCACTAGCACTAATTTTTGAAGTCCCAGATGCTGATACAACATTTTCCTCCATCATGGTGGAGCCAGCATCGTCAGCACCACCAAGTAGGGCCATTTGAGCAATTTCAACACCCATGGTTGGCCAGGATGCCTGAATATGTTCTACAGAGTCCAAAAATAAACGTGAAACTGCAACGTGTCTGAGATATTCAGTAGGTCCTGCACCCAGAGTATACTTATTTGAACCACTATTTCGCTTTCCAAATGTATTTGTTTCGAGTTGCACAGGCCAAGCAATAAATGATGTAAAACCATTATCAAAGGAACTGATTGATTCGTCCTGAAGATCTCGAATTTTCGCCAAGTGCTCAACGCGATTTTCTATAGTCTCTCCAAAACCAAAAACATTGGTCGCACTGGTTGTAAGGCCCAAAGATTGTGCTTCCTTCATTATTCGCAACCAATTTTCAGGTAAACCTTTCTTCGGTGAAATATCTTTCCTTACACTATCAACAAGCATTTCAGCACCACCGCCAGGCAATCCATGCATTCCAGCTTGAGAAAGTCTAGTCAAAACCTCTAATGTAGATAAACCACTTATTTCAGCAATTCCTTCAATCTCAATAGGACTAAAACAATCCAAGTGTATAGTTGGATGATTTACCTGCAAGAATTCCAGTAATTCTAGATACCAATCAAATTTCAAACTTGGATTAACACCGCCCTGCATCAATATTCTTGAGCCTCCTATTTCTTCGAGTTCAACAATACGCTGAGAAATCTCTTGGTAAGATTGTGTGTAGGTTTCTTCATGTCCAGGTGGGCGATAGAATGAACAAAATTGACAATTAATAGTGCATACATTTGTATAGTTAATATTTCTATCAACAAGGAAGGTTACTTTGTTTGAACCTAGCATGGAGATTCTTCGTTGATTGGCTGAGCGCGACAACTCATGCAATGGAGCGTTCTTGTATAATTCAACCGCTTCCTCTTGTGTTAGGCGGTAAGACGAGCTGTTTTCTTTAGTCCAAGACCGTTGTCTTTCAAGAATCTCCTGCCAAGACAATGTCACACCTCAGAAAGATTTACCTACTATCGATTCTATTTCATCTATTGTTTTAGGACACGCTGCAGTAAGTACTTCAGGACCATTTGATGTAATTAGGACATCATCTTCAATTCTAATTCCTAAATTAGAATATTTTGGAGGACAATTAACATCAGGTCTCCATGAACCAAAATATAGTCCCGGCTCAATAGTTAAACACATTCCCTCTTCAAGTAATCTAGGCTCTCCATTCGGCTTGTATACACCTACATCGTGTACATCTAAGCCAATCCAATGACTCGTATTATGCATGTACCAATTTCTTAACTCACCCGTGTTAAAGTCAAGTGCCTCCTCTAATGACTGGTTGATTATACCTAATTCAATTAACCCTTCAGCCAATACTTTCCTGGCAGCGTCATGAGGTGCATTGTAAGGTTTTCCAACAACACATTCAGCAATTGCTGCTTCTTGAGAATCGAGTACAAGTTGGTAAATTTCTTTTTGTGCATCAGTAAATTTACCATTTATAGGCCAAGATCTAGTAATGTCCGAGGCATATCCACGATATTCCGCACCAGCATCAATTAGAATAACTTCTCCATCCTTGCATGGTGAATTGTTTTCCTTGTAATGAAGAATAGTAGCATTTTCTCCACAACCTACAATCGAAGGATAAGCCCATCCCGAAGTGCCAGAAAATACAAAGAAACCTTCAATTATAGCCTGAATTTGATTTTCTGTTCTGTTGGTGTTACAGCTTCTCATTGCAGCTTCGTGAGCGATACTTGAAACAATACTTGCATATTTCATTTGTTCAATCTCAGCAGGAGATTTGCATAATCTAAGTTCCGCAATTCTAGAGCTAGGGTCTTCTATTGAAATGGGACCAGTCCCAGCCATTTGTCGAGCTCTGCCCCGATGCTGTATTGCATCAAAGACCATCGAGTCTATTTCAGTTCTAATTCCAGTACGGTGATAAATTCTAGATGAATTTACTATTGATTGATTTAGGCTCTCTTCTAAATCATCAATGGAATAAGCATGATCAACGGGCCAGTCTTTAATTGCACCTTCTACACCAGGTCTGCGACCTTCCCAAATTTCCTTTAAAGTATCTTTGGGTTGGACAAAAATTGAAACTGTCCAAGAATCATCGACAAACTGCGCCACCATTACAGACTCGGGTTCGTACCATCCTGTGAGGTAAATCATGTCGCTTTGTGAGCGATATGGGTGGTGAACATCGTTCGAATGAATAGTTTCGGGAGAAGAGCATAGAATCAATAATTCATTTTCACCAAACTGAGAAAATAATTTGCTTTGTCGTGAGCGATATTCTTCATTTGATATTGGTTTAGGCTCTGGCCCAATCAAACTCAACGCTTTATCAAACATGTTCATACCAAAACACCATCACTATTCAATAATTCCTCAAAAAATCCACTAAATTAGTTCTTTGATTTCCACTTTGGCAGTTCGAGACTACTCGAATCTCTCCTAGCAAGTATTTTGAAAACGATTATAGTTAAAATAATGAAAAACGATGCACCCGAGAAGATTACTGCTACGTAAGATATGTTTTCATCTTCAGTTTGAGATATAGTGATGCTAAATGATATATTATCAGAAAACTGGTCATCATCATAGACAACAAGCATAATATTGGTCTTTGAAATAATATCAATATCAGAATTAGTCAATACTGCATCACTAGAGGTAATTTTTTCTCCATTAATGAACCACTGGAATACAATCTCGTCAACATCGTTAGTTGTATCAGTACTTCCAGAGGCATTGAGGACCCATTCAGAATCAGAGGTTAGAATTATCTCATCACCTTGACTAACCGTAAGCCCATTTAAGTTTAGGTTGATTCTAGGATTAATGTTCTCAACAAAAATTGAGATATTTTCTCTAACCAAAAAATTAGCGGAATCCCGAACTAAAAGATGAACTTGCCAATAACCCGATTGATTTAATGTTAGCTCAATTGTGGAATTATGATAGAATTCATAATCAAATAATCCTCTTGAATTACCACTTGGATCAGTAATTGTCCATGTAAGAGAAATTGGCGAACCAACAAAATAATCATCCACCTGAGCATATACTAGCACGGATTGAGATTCCTCGATTGACTCAGATGAAGTAAGATGCACTACTGGAGGGCTGTTATCAAAAATTAATATTTGAGAAATTGAGTTAGAATCCCGAAGGAACTTATCTTTAACATACATATCAAACATCCAATATCCATCTTCGACGTCCAGTTGATTTTGGTCAATGTGAATTGTAACAATGTTTTCCACAATCGAAAAGTTTAGATCGATGAATTTCCAATTCCCAACACAAACATTTGATCGTATCTGACAAAACTTTGTTTCTAAAAACAAAACCTCGTCGTCTAACCCATCTATATCTATTGATTCAGTATTTGAAATAACTAAGTTAAAAGAAATAGTATAATTGAATTCATTGATTTTATTGCTACTAATTGTTTGACTTAGAATAAACGGTCGATGGGATTCGGTACCTAGATAGAGCAAGATTTCTGATGAATGAATTAACTCTTGGCTATTATTGTTAGAAAAAATAACCAATTTACAGGTACAATTTATCTGACTAATATTCACTGACAAGAACCACTGCCAAGTATCCTCCGAAGTAGGAGTGATGGAGTCTAAATATTGCCCAGAAATAACCTCAATTGGGTTTTCATCTTGATCAAAATCAAACATATCAATTATCTTCCATGAATAGTTTCCCTGCTTATTGATAATTGTTCCATTTAATTCTAAGGTTTCTGTGAATACTTCACCATCATTAAAATTAAAAGTTATTTGGCTCTCAAATTCCCCAGAAGTATTGGAAACCTCTTTCGAACCAAGTTCACCAATCTTTGAATCATTGTGAAAAGAAATAATTGAGACCAGCAAAATGAGAGATAAAGCGTATGCAGGCCATAACTTCGCTCTCACCATGACGTTGTGTATTAACATCATTTCATCAAGTTTCGCACACCATGTGCAACTCAGTTTTCAGAAAACGGGTCGCATAATTGTCCTTGGCCTGGATAACTATTCGGATTTCGTGGATTAGTATCCCACTTGTATTCACAATAATTTACAAAGCCATCTCCATCGGTATCGAACATACGATCGGCTGCATCATCTGGATCAAATGAAAAGTGATATTCCCAACCTGTAGCCATTCCATCGTCATCACCATCCTGGAAATATACCTCAGGGCCGTCATTCCATTCATCGCCATCTGTATCGTTAGAAACAGGATTAGTATTATTTTCCATTTCTTCAAAGTTGGTATAGTTAGCTAAGTTATCGTAAAATCTCTGACCGTCAGGTGTATTAGGATCAATATGGCATTCAGCATTAGTTGAATCATTATATCCGGGACAGTATCTCTTTAACAGACCCGTTTTGTTTAAACCATCATCATCTGGGTCTTCTAGACCATCTGGTATACCATCTAGGTCACTATCATACATCGAAGGGTCTAGAACACCTCTAGCACCAAAAGCATCCAATGAAGAATTGTCCACAAGTCCGCTTTCAATGGCAAACT
>PBWC01000067.1 GCA_002729095.1 Methanobacteriota archaeon | reverse complement strand
TTTCAGGCCGAAGACTTGATTATTGTCCAATTTGTCAAATTTGATTGAAAATATTTAATATGTACAAGGCTCATAAACAGTTAATTTTCCGGAATCCGGTAATTTTTGGAATAGTTTTTTGAGTGTTAATGAGGTGTAAAATGCAGTATGAAATACAGTGTAAAAACGTGGTGCAGGGGGTGGGATACGAACCCACGAACCCATATGGGACCGGATCTTAAGCCCGGCGCCTTTGACCACCTCAGCCACCCCTGCGAGTTGCCGTAGAGTCGATATCATTTGAATTATACGCCCAATTTTTGGTTAAGACTCCAACCACCGTCAACATTGATTATCTGCCCTGATATATGATTCGACTCGAATAAAAATTGTACAGCATTAGCAATATCATTGACATTTCCAGATCTACCCAGCGGAATTTCTTCGATTATTTTAGCAAAATGTTCTACTTCCCAATCAGCAGAAATTATTGCCCCGGGTGCAATGCAATTGACGCGAACCTGTGGGTGTAGGTCTCCGGCTAAATTAATCATCAATTGTCTTAGACCTGCTTTACTGGAAGTATAGTGGGATAGGCCTTTCCATGACCGTCCTAGTGATGTGTCAACCATTCCGATGATGCATCCTTTTGCAGACTTTAGTAGATCCAATAAACCCAAGGTTAGATTGAATGGGGTTTCGACATGTAGTTTTAAATTCATTTTTAAATCATCGAGTTTAACCTCGCTTATTTCTATAGAATCGTATATTGAGGCGTTGTGTATTAATCCTGAAAGACCTTTGGCACTAATTGTTGCTGGATGATTAATAACGTTTGAAATCAATTCTTCAACATCTGAATCTAGTAATAAATTGCCGGTAAGAACATCTCCGCATTCTACACCTCCATTACTGGATGAAAATTCTGAGATTATTTTTCTTGCCTCATCCACTGATGAATTAACGTGAATCAACACATACCAACCCATTTCCATCAATTTCTTAGATACTGCTGCACCTATCCGTTTACCACCACCTGTGATTAACGCAACCGGCTTGGACATATCTTAGCCTAAACCAATTAATACAATAATTCTCGTATCAAATCAACAAAAACTGAATTATTTACTATAACTGGAAAAAATGGCCTCAAGCACATCTTTTTGATATGCAACACATGGGATGTATTGAGGAGGGGAGAATATTAGCGGTAAACAACTCCCCATGGCGAGAAACAGTCCTAAAATCAAAACTCGTGAAAGGCTGCCTTCATGGTTCAAAACAAGCCTCCCTAATGGAGAACAACAGAAGATATACAACGAAACAAAATCGGCTGTCAAAGATAACAAACTACACACGGTGTGCGAAGAGGCTAGATGTCCAAATATTCACGACTGTTGGTCAAGTGGAGATGCTACTTTCATGATTGCGGGCCAAGAATGTACTCGTGGATGCAGGTTTTGTGCTGTTGGGTCAATCAAAACACCTCCCCCCTTAGACATTGACGAGCCTAAGAATCTAGCTGATGCTGTGGAATCAATGAACCTACGTCATGCTGTAATTACTGTTGTTAACCGCGATGATTTACCAGATAGCGGTTCAGACCATTACAAGAAATGTATTGAAGAAGTAAATACAAGACAACCTGACGTAACATTGGAACTACTATGTTCTGATTTAGCCGGAGATTTGGACGATTTGGCACACCTCTTGGACAACAGTCCTTTGTCGGTATTTGCCCATAATGTGGAGTGTGTTCCCAGACTTGACCCTATTGTTAGAGACCGCAGAGCATCTTTTTCTCAGTCGATCAAAATTCTTAAAGAAGCAAAAAAACTTCGCCCAGATATAATTACAAAATCTTCCTTGATGGTTGGTGTTGGCGAAACTAATGAAGAATTAATCGATGCGATGAAATTAGTTAGAGACGCTGGTGTTGACCTTCTTACGATAGGTCAGTATCTGGCTCCATCAAATAAACACTTACCTGTAGATAGATTTCCCGAACCCGAACTTTACGACATATGGGCAAAGAAAGCGATTGAACTCGGATTCTTAGGCGTTGCTAGTGGGCCGTTTGTTAGATCATCATTCAAGGCTGGCCTTCTTTTGAGAAAATTAAAAGATCCAAATAATGATGAAAATATGCCGGGTGCTAATGTTTTGATTTCCAATGATATCTCATTTGACCAGTATCAATTAAGGACTTCACCAACTGAGGTGAAACCATGACGGAACGGAAAACGGTGTCTACCGCACCCTACATAATCGGTACTGCTCCGTTCAGGCCAGGAGATGAGGCTAACTTTGGAGATAAATTTCAAGAAAAGCCTGGTGATTTGAATAGACCTGACCCTGTGAAATGTGAAGCAAAAGATACAATTCTGCACGCGGCTGGTTTGGTAAGAGTTCTAGATGATGACAACAAGGCTAAGGGCGAATGGGATCCTAAACTCGATGCTGAAACTATGATTCAGGGTCTTGAATATATGATGAGATTAAGAATTTTTGATGATAGAATGATTAAGATGCAAAGAACTGGAAAATTATCTTTTTACATGCGATCATTCGGTGAAGAAGCAGTTGCAATTGCTCAAACAATGGCATTAGAGAAAGATGACTGGATATTCCCCTCATACAGACAACCAGGTGCACAATTTGTTAGAGGACGAGATATGGTTAGCATGATTTGCCACTGTATAGGTAATACTGAAGACAATGTAAAAGGTAGGCAAATGCCCGTTCATTATACTTGGAAAGAAGGTCGCTTTATCTCCATTTCTTCGCCTGTTGGAACTCAATTCTCTCAAGCTGTAGGAGTTGCCATGGCAAGTGCTTACAAAGGATTAGACGAAGTTTGTATCTCTTGGCTTGGAGATGGAACCTCTGCACAAGGTGATTACCACTATGCACTAAATTTTGCTTCTACATTCAAACCACCGGTAATCCTGAATGTTGTAAATAATCAATGGGCTATTTCCACCCACAAAAATTTAGCAACCGGTGGAAGGACTTTTGCCGAGCGAGGACTTGCTTATGACATACCTTCAATCAGAGTAGACGGTAATGATTTCCTAGCATTGTATAGTGTTACTAAATGGGCAAGAGAAAGAGCAGGTGCTGGTTTAGGCCCAACTCACATTGAGGTTTACACCTACAGAGCAGGCGCTCATTCATCATCTGATGATCCATCGGCTTACAGACCCGATAATGAATTCGAGTGCTGGCCGGGAGGAGATCCTGTTGATAGATTGAAATTGTACTTGATTGAATCTAAAATCTGGGATGAAGAAAAGCATTCACAGTTAGAAAAGAAAATTGATGATGAAGTAATGACAGCTTACAAGGAGGCTTGTGAATTTGGAGACTTAGCAAGTGGACCTTATCCTCCTGCATCAACAATTTTTACTGAAGTTTATGAAACGGTTCCTTGGCATGTTCAAGAACAAAGAGAGGAACTAGGAAAGTGAGGTGTGATTATGACCAAAATGAATATGATTGCAGCTCTTAATTCCGCGCTGGAACACCAACTCATAAAAGATGAAAACGTAGTAATTTTTGGTGAAGACGTTGGTTATTTCGGTGGTGTTTTCAGAGTAACTGCCAAACTGCAAGAAAAATTTGGTCCACACAGAGTGTTTGACTCACCTTTAGCAGAAGGTGGAATTGCAGCAATTGCTATGGGTATGGGATTAAACGGTCTTAGGCCTGTTGCTGAAATTCAATTCGCGGACTACATCTTCCCTGCCTATGACCAAATTGTGAATGAAATTGCCAAACTACGTCACCGTTCTGGTGGAGAATTTACTGCACCTGTTACATTTAGAACACCTGCTGGTGGAGGAATTAAAGGTGGACATCACCATTCACAATCGCCAGAAGCACAATTTACTCACACTCCTGGGTTGAAAGTAGTATACTGTTCAAATCCCTACAACGCCAAAGGACTTCTAACCTCAGCAATTGAATGTAATGATCCTGTTATTTTCTTCGAGCCAAAGCGTTGTTACAGAGGACCTTTCTATGGAGACCCACACAATGTTCCTACTTGGAATGACCACCCAGATGGAGAAGTACCTGAAGAATATTATTCAATCCCTCTAGAACAAGCGAGAATTGTCGAAGAGGGGTCTGCTTGCACTGTTATTGCATGGGGTACTATGGTTCATGTTTGTGAACAAGCAATCAAGGATTCAGGAATAGATTGCGAACTTATTGATTTGCAAACCTTAGTCCCATGGGATAGAGATGCTGTTGTTAACTCTGTCAAAAAAACTGGAAGATGCGTTATTGTTCATGAGGCTCCTAAAACCAGCGGATTTGGAGCAGAAATGAGTGCTTCGATTCAAGAAAGATGTTTTTATCATCTTGAATCTCCAATTATTAGAGTCACTGGGTGGGATACACCATTCCCACATACAACAGAATGGGATTATTTACCTAGTCCAGAAAGGATTGCTGAAGCGATAAAGAAAACACAGGAGGAATAAATATGGGAACGTTTGCGTTTAAACTGCCAGATATAGGAGAAGGAGTAGTAGAAGGAGAAGTTGTTGAATGGATGGTTTCAGTAGGTGACACCGTCAAAGAAGATGACCCGATTCTTTCAGTTATGACTGACAAGGCTACTGTAGAAATTCCTTCTCCTGTTGATGGAAAGGTTACCAAAGTCATCGGTGAGGCTGGAGATATTCTTCCAGTTGGAGTTGTTTGTATTGAATTTGAAGTTGATGGCGATGGCAATGCATCAGCATCTGAAGAAGAACCTGTAAAAGAAAAGTCAGAGCCTAAAGTTCCAGAACCGACAAAAGAAATCGAAGAAAAACCTGCACCAAAACCGGTTCAAGAACCTAAACAAGCACCTCAGCCTGTAGCAAGAGCCGCTGGAACAAAAGCACTTGCGAGCCCTGCTGTCCGACAGAGAGCTAGAGAGGCTAATATCAATCTTGAACATGTTGCAGGTTCTGGGCCAGCAGGTCGAATTAGCCATGCTGATTTGGACAAGCACATCTCTGGAGGTGCATCTGGGGCTACTTCATGGTCTCCAATTGGTGCTTCTGCTAAGACTGAACTTAACGGAACTGAAGAAATTAAGGTAATTGGACTTAGACGAAAAATTGCTGACAGCATGATGTCTTCATACAGTTCCATTGCTCACTTCTCATACTTTGAAGAAGTCGATATTACTGCTCTAGAAGAATTAAGACAGCATCTAAATTCAACTAGGCCTGAAGGAGCGCCAAAATTGACCTATCTTCCATTCATAATGCAGGCATTAGTTAAGGCTCTCAGGGAAAGTCCTGAGTGTAATGCATTGTATGATGATGATGCAAACGTTGTAACAAGATACCAAGCAATCAATTTAGGAATCGCAACTCAAACAGACCGTGGACTATATGTTCCAGTCGTCAAGCATGTTGAAGCAATGGATATCTGGCAATCTGCTGCTGAAATGGTTAGAGTCACTTCCGCAACAAGAGAAGGTAAAGCAACAGCTGAGGAATTGTCAGGTTCAACATTTACCATCACAAGTCTTGGTAGACTAGGTGGCTTAGGTGCTACCCCGATAATCAATAAGCCTGAAGTAGGAATCTTAGGAGTCCATAATGCCAAGGAAAGAGCAGTTGTTAGAAATGGCCATGTTGTTGTAAGAAGAATGATGAATCTATCTTCATCTTGGGACCACAGAGTTGTTGATGGACATGACGGAGCAACTCTAGTTCAGCGTGTGAAAACCTATCTAGAAAATCCAGCCACAATTTTCATGTGAAGGTGAAGTTATGCAAACAAAAAAATGTCAAGTTTTGGTTATAGGTGCTGGCCCCGGCGGATATGTTGCTGCAATTAGATCGGGTCAGTTAGGACTGTCAACAATTATTGTTGAAGGTGAAAAAGCGGGCGGAACATGTTTGATTAGAGGATGCATTCCTTCCAAAGCCCTTATTCATGCAGCACATAGATTCCATGATTTAGCAAAGCATTCTCAAAAACAAGGTCATATGGGAATTTCTATTCCTGGACCAGCTGAGCTCAATATGTCAAATATGATTTCATGGAAAGATGGAATTGTCAATAAACTAAATGGTGGAGTTGAACACTTATTGAAGGCTGCTGGTGCAGAACAAATTTCTGGATGGGCTGAATTCCAAGATGCTAAGACTGTAAAGGTAGGTTCAGGTAAAGATGCGATCATAATTCAAGCAGAAAATGTAATTCTAGCAAATGGTTCAATTCCTATTGAACTCCCTTTCATGCCTTTCTCTGAAAATGTTATTTCATCAAGGGAAGCATTGGATTTGAAAGATTTACCTGGCCATGTAGTGGTTGTTGGTGGCGGTTATATTGGATTAGAATTGGGAATTACCTACAAAATGTTGGGTTCAGAGGTTACTATTGTAGAAGCAATGGATTCTGTTCTTCCCATATTTGACAAGGAGTTACGACGTCCACTGGAATTATTCATCAAGAAAAATAAAATTAACGTCCATACCGGGGTTTTTGCTAAAGGTAGTGAAGACATGAAAGATGGAAAAATAAAACTATTTTATGTTGATAAAAATGCAACAGATGACGCTAAGTTTGAAGAGATTATCGCAGACAAGATATTAGTCACTGTTGGAAGAAAACCTAGGAGCCAAGGTCTTGAACCAACAGGTGTAGCTTTGGACGACCGTGGTTTTGTCAAGGTCAACTCTAGATGTGAAACCAACATGAAAGGAGTTTACGCTATTGGGGACGTCTGTGACTCTGGAGAGATGTTAGCCCACGTTGCTTCTTTCCAAGGAGAGATGGTCGCCGAAATTATTTCAGGAGAAAAGCGAGAATATGATCCAGTTGCAGTTCCAGCGATTGTATTTACTGAGCCGGAAATTGTCAGTGTTGGTCTATCACCAGAACAAGCCAAGGAAGAAGGACATCCGGTAATTGTAGGAAAATTCCCACTTGGTGCAAACGGAAGAGCACTAACCCAAGAAGCAGAGAAATCTGCTGGTTTTGTTAGAGTATGTGCTCGTGAAGATGATCATAGAATCCTCGGAATTCAAGCAGTAGGCACTCACATAAGTGAATTAGTTGGTGAATGGACACTTGCTCTAGAAATGGGAGCTTTACTAGAAGACATTGCTGGAACTATTCACGCCCATCCGACAATGACTGAAATGACTCATGAAGCGGTATTGGCAACCTTAGGACATGCCATTCATTCAGCATGAAATTAAGTATATCGGCTATAACTATAATAACGAGAATTCTATCTCATCACTATGGATTATGAATCTATGACTCTACTTGAATTGAAAAAAATCTGCAAATCACGTGGATTAATAATATCCGGAAAAAAGGATGATGTAATTATTCGACTTATGGAAAACGATGAATTAAATCAACAACCTCCTCAAAATATTCAATCCAGTTACACTGGAACAATGCCTATTCAAAGTAATTCTCAGATTATTTCCGGTCAAAATGTTCAAAGAATATACCTAGGAAATAAAGGAAGTACTGTGAATGCAATTGGAACAATAGTGATTATTTATGGCTCATTTAGAATGTTAATGGCATTCGCTTTCTCAATAATTGGTATTGGGGGGCTAGGTTGGGCTCTAGCCCCAATCGCATTCGTACTCTCTTTTGCGTTCATCTTCGGAGGGATTTTGATGTTAAATGAATACTTAAACGGGATTTATTTCACCATGGTTACATTTTTGATTTCAGGATTATTAAGTATTATTTTCGCAGGAGGAGACTTGAATCCAGTATCAATTTCAATCAGTGAAGATGGTTCGATGACTCTGTTCTCAATTATGTGCACTACATTTGGCATGGGGCTTGTAGCACTGCCTCTGTTAATGTCATTTGATGAATTAAAGAAGGGATGGCCTCCATCAATCGAGAGATTTCTCTTATCATTTGGGGATGGATCAAAAAAAAATAACAAGATAGAGATCTCATGCGATTCGTGTGATAGAAATCTAAACGTTCCGGCGGACTACTCTGGAAAAATAAGCTGTCCACATTGTGGAAATTTAATGCGGGTTTAGGTTATGAACCGCAACTTAAGCAGTCATCGGGAGAATCTAAACTGCATGCTATTGCCTCTAAACTAGATATTTCAGCACGGTCTGCTAAACCAGAAACCGTTTGATCTTCAGTTTTCTTAGCTTCAACTGTGAACTGTATTGCATCAACAGCAGCCTTGGTTCTAAGATAGTACATTCCAGTTTTCAAGCCTTTTTTCCATCCATAAAAATGCATAGAAGTAACTTTGGCCGCATTTGCATCAATCATATGAATGTTCATTGACTGACTTTGGTCTATGTACGCACCTCTATCTGCAGCCATGTCGATAACATGCTTCTGCTTAATTTCCCAGGTAGTCTTGTACATCTCTTTTATATTATCTGGAATCTCTTCGATATTTTGAATTGAACCCTTATGGCGAAGAATCTCGTCTTTCATTTCCAAACTCCAAAGTCCATGTTTGATTAGGTCTTTTATCAAATGTCTGTTTGGAACAATAAACTCACCAGATAGGGTTCTTCTGACATATAAATTGGAAGTAAAGGCTTCGAAGCACTCATTATTACCTAGAATCTGTGACGTTGATGCTGTAGGCATTGGAGCCAAAAGTAGTGAATTCCTCATTCCATGCTGAACTATTTCCGCCTTCAGTGAATCCCAATCCCAGCGACCACTATGCTCATTCATATCCCAAAGGTCGAATTGCAGAATTCCTTGACTCGCTGGAGATCCTTCGAAGGAAGAATATGCTCCTTCCTTTATTGCTGCATCTTTTGAAGCTGAGCAGGAAGCAAAATAAATCGTCTCAAAAATTTCTTTGTTGAGTTTTTTAGCCCCATCACTCTCAAACGAAAGTCCTAACATAGCAAATGTATCTGCAAGACCTTGAACACCTAGACCAATCGGCCTGTGGCGCATGTTGGAATTTCTAGCTTCTTCAACTGGATAGAAATTTACATCAATTACTCTGTTGAGATTTCCAGTTGCATGATATGTAACATCATAAAGCAATTTATGGTCAAACTCACCGGTTTCTTCGTTGACAAACTTTGGTAGTGCAATTGAGGCTAAATTACAAACTGCAACTTCGTCTTTAGAAGTATATTCCATAATTTCAGTGCAGAGATTTGATGAACGAATTGTACCTAGATTCTTTTGGTTGGACTTGATGTTAGCAGCATCCTTGTATAACATGTAAGGCGTTCCTGTTTCGATTTGTGATTCAACCACTTTGTCCCATACTGTTCTAGCGGGCACCGTTTCTCTTGCTAATCCCTGGGCCTCATATGATTCATACAACTTTTTGAATTCATCGCCATATGCATCTTGAAGACCTGGACACTCATTAGGGCAAAAGAATGACCAATCTGCATTTGTTTGAACTCTTTCCATAAATAGATCAGGAGTCCAAAGTGCATAGAATAAATCTCTGGCTCTCAATTCTTCTTTACCATGGTTCTTTCTTAAATCTAAGAAAGCTAGTATATCTGGATGCCACGGTTCTAGATAAATCGCGATTGAGCCTTTTCTCTTGCCTCCACCTTGGTCAACATATCGAGCAGTATCGTTGAATACTCTCAGCATTGGGACAATACCGTTGCTTTCTCCATTTGTTCCTTTGATGTATGATCCTTTAGATCTGATGTGGTGAATTGACAAACCGATACCACCAGCGGACTTTGAAATCAATGCACACTGCTTCAACGTGTCATAAATGCCAACCAGTGAATCCTCTTGCATTGTCAAAAGAAAACATGAGGACATTTGAGGAGTAGGAGTGCCGGAATTAAACAATGTCGGGGTTGCATGTGTGAAATATCCTTGACTCATTAGGTCATAGGTGTGCAATGCTTTCTCAATATCGCCATGATGAATCCCAACTGCTACACGCATCAGCATATGCTGTGGTCTTTCGGCAATTTCACCGTTGAGTCTTAACAAGTATGAACGCTCTAAGGTTTTGAATCCAAAATAATCATAGTTGTAATCGCGTTGATAATCGATGTGATTGTTTAGAACATCAGCGTTTTGCATAATTATGTCATAAACTTCTTTCGAAATCAAAGGGGCGTGCTTTTTAGATTCTGGGTCGATAAATTCTCTAAGATCTGTAACAACATCAGTGAAAACCTCTTTAGTCGAGCGATGTAAATCATCAACACAAATCCTAGCAGCTAACTTACTATAATCTGGGTGATGAGATGCCAGAGATGCTGCGGTTTCAGCAGCAAGTTGATCTAGTTCCCTGGTTGAAACTCCATCATACAAACCTTCGATGGTCAATTTAGTTAATTGCGCTGGGTCAACCCAGTTTGCATCTAAACCCTCAGTAAGACTTGACAATTTCTCTAGAATAGCATCGAAACGGACATCTTCTCTCTCCCCCTTTCTGTTTACTACTTGCATTGTCATTTTGTAAGTCCTCCTGTTGTTGCTGGTTTCCGCAGTATTCCCCTTCCATCGCGTACGGTTCAAAAGTCTTCGTCTATTGAGAAGCGTTGTTGGACGCTTCCGAGAGTTGCGCCATCCTTGACGCCGGACTTTTGATATTCTCCAACTCTCTTCTCAAAGAAATTAGTTTTTCCTTGCATTGAAATCATTTCCATCCATGGGAATGGGTTGGTTACATCATATAATTTAGATGCTCCAAGGGAAACTAATAGTCGGTCTGCTACGAATTCGATGTATTGTCTCATCAAACCAGCATTCATTCCGATTAATTCAACGGGTAGTGCACTAGTTACGAATTCGCACTCAATCTCGACGGCTTCAGAAATGATTCGATGAATTACATTTTCTCCGGCACCGCGAATCAGTTGGTTATGTAGTAAACAAGCGAAATCACAATGCAAACCTTCGTCTCTTGATATCAATTCGTTGGAAAATGTCAAACCTGGCATCAAACCCCTCTTCTTCAACCAGAAAATAGCGCAGAATGAACCAGAGAAAAATATGCCTTCAACTGCTGCAAATGCTACCAATCTCTGAGCGAAAGTACCTTTCTTTCGTGATAGCCACTTCAAAGCCCATGACCCTTTCTTTTTGACTGAAGGAACTGTTTCTAGTGCATTGAATAAATGGGCTTTCTCATTAGGATCTTCAATGTATGCATCAATTAACAGAGAATAAGTCTCTGCGTGAATGTTTTCCATCATTATTTGGAATCCGTAAAAGCATCTCGCTTCGGGCCATTGAACTTCGTCGGCAAAGTTTGTTACTAAATTCTCATTTACAATTCCATCACTGGCGGCAAAAAAGGCTAGTACATGTTTGAGGAAATGTTTCTCGTTGTCATTCAACTTCTTCCAGTCTTTAGCATCTTCAGCTAAATCTATTTCTTCTGCTGTCCAAAACGCTGCCGCATGTAATTTGTACATCTCCCAAATCTCGGTATGTTGGATAGGGAACAATACAAAACGATTCATATTCTCTTGGAGCATTGGTTCTATATGCTCCATTGACAAGTCAATCTCATTTTCATTGGACCCTTTTAAACTATGCTCTATTACCATATCTCTTCACCTCACTTGTCGAATCGCGCCGGATTTTGTTCTCGTACGATAGGGTGTATAATGATACCCCTAGACACTCCTTAGGAAATGCAGGTTTTTGGACGTTTATCAACAGTTGGAAAGTGCTACAATGTGAGCCGAATACACCCTTTTATAACAGGTGGAAAAAAGAAATCATCATTAATTTGCAAGTCCCTTGTTTCCACTGCATTAAGTAAGCAGATATATACTTTCGACAATAGTCAATAACCGCAAACTTTTACCTACTAATATGAGGGCTAAATTGACTGTTGAATTTGCCAAATTATCAAAACTGGCCAAACTACCAACTCAAGGCTCAGCCCAAGCGGCTGGCTGGGATCTTTATGCTTTAGAAGAAACTAAAATTGAGAGACGAAAAAGTTCTATGATCAGAACAGGACTTGCCGTTGCGATACCTGAAGGATGGGAAGGACAGATTAGATGTCGCTCATCACTAGGCAAAAAAGGAATGATAATGCCAAATGGAATTGGAACAATAGATTCAGATTATCGCGGAGAATTAATGGTACTGGCAACTTGGATTGGAGAGGATGAATCATTTACTGTGAATGCTGGAGAAAGAGTTGCTCAATTACTATTCGCACCAGTTCCGAGTGTTACTATTGTTGAAACTGAGTATGATAATTTGGGACAAACAGAACGAGGAAAAGGTGGCTTTGGTTCATCTGGAAAATTCTGAAATCTGCAAGAGTATTAAATAGAATCTGCAACAAATAGTAACTAAGGGGATTAATAATGAAGCAATTTGGAAGTGTTGAGCAACTTGTTTTTGGATTATTCATTCTTTACTTAATTTACATATTTTGGTCTGGCAGTTCAAAAAAACCTAGAAAAAGAACCACAACTACAACAGTAATACATAGAAGATATTATTCTAACGATTCTTCAGAACAAAGATTACTCAATAAACCCCCAGGTGCATTATCATTATTTATCGCATCCATTTCTATTTTTATTTTAGTTATAATAACCATAACATGTTTATCTCAGTGGGCAGACGCTGTTCAAGTTTATGAGAGGCAGCGCGGAATTGAACGAGGCGGAAGTTGGGACACTGAAATCGCTAATTTCATATTTTCCGATGCCGATATGGGCATTACAGTAGGCGATAATATTCCTACAGTCATATCGCCTAATGGTTCTGTATTTTGGATTACTTATATGTTAAGTTGTATACTTATGATAGCGGGAATTAGATTCGCTTCGAATCGTCGCAGTACGCACAAAAAGAATTTACTTAATTCTGAGAAAAAATTACGCCCAATACTACGCAGGCTTGCAATGGATCCTAATGGAGTAATTAAAGGTAGAATTAGACTTCCTGAAGCAGTTCCTATATCAAAACCAAGCAAAACTGATGAAAGAATTATAATCCTAATTTATGCTATTTCGGCATTAATTTTAATCTGGACATTCATTAGTATAGGGAGCTATTTCAATGAATTGGCAACTGAAGCGCCAACAAAAAAATGGGGTGAAAATATGGGCCCAAGAGAAGATTTTCAAGCATTTATTTTAATCTCTATATTGTTGCTAAATACCATTACCGGTAATATAGTTGTGAAATATCTATTTGCTGAATATGAAGGTGAAGATGATTCAATATTACCTCCGAGTGTTAGGAAACAAGCAGAAGATGTTGAAGAAAAGAGAGTTAACAAGCTATCAACTGAACCTGCTTCTGCAGATGATGTTCTAAAGGCGTTGGCCAAGGAAATGGAGGCAGCAAAGGCTGAAGCTGCTTTCCTAAGGCAAGAACTAGATGAAACCAGAGACAAAGTCAAAGGATTAGAAATAGAATTAGATGAGAAAAAAGTTGAACTTGAAAGTATTCAAGAAATAACCAAAAATATGGAAAAAATTGTTGAAGAAAATAAAAGTTCAGGTGACAAAGAATTATCCTTACAGGACTCCGTAATGGTCGGTGATAATCTATTCAACGGAGATAAAATCGATAAACAAATTATCAATGATCCAGAAGCAATTGCCAGAGCTGCTATTGAGGCTTATAGAGAAGGGAGAAAGGATAGCGGTAAAATAGACCTAGACTTTGACTAGGATGAATTGATGATGAAGTACCTTCTCGCAGGTTCATGTCCGAGATTCGAAGCGTCGAAGTTTTGAATTTGGGGGCCACTCCATATCATGAGGCTTTTGAACTTATGAAAGAACTTCAACAAAAAAGAATAGATGATAATATAACAGATACTATAATTTTCTTACAGCACCCAGAAGTTGTTACAGTTGGGCCCAGAGCGAGAAATGATGGAATTGAACCTCCCTCTGATTATCCTTCTTTCCCAGTAGACAGAGGCGGAGGATTAACCTGGCATGGCCCCGGACAACTGGTAGGATATCCAATATTCAAATGGGACTTGGAAGATGAAAAATCAGTCGCCCAAATTATATCAAAAATTGAAGATTGGATTATTTTAGCACTCAAATCATTAGGAATAGACTCTAACAAAGATCCTAGAATGCAGGGGGTTTGGGTTGATAGCAAGAAAATTTCCAGTATAGGGCTATCATTCCTCAGGTGGACTTCAAGGCATGGATTTACAATAAATTACGATACTCCTGAATCAAGAGTCGAGAGTTTACCTGGATGTGGCCTAGATACAGATACTACTACATCACTAATGAGGATGGGGTATCAAGTTGATTTTGATTCACTCAAAAAATCTCTAATTGAGACAATGCCTGACGCAATAAACAGAAAGATAGCAAATAATTGATGGCCTACCTTAATAACCATCAATCATGGCTGAAGATTATGGTCCAGTGTATGGTTCAAAAAATTCCGAGATAGGGATACCAAGCATTGGATATCTAGACTGGTATGTTCCGAGGCTAGAGGAAAAGAGACCTCACAACCTTTCATTTAGTGGTATGCAGTACGACTGGGACGTAAAAAATATAATGAAAGATTCAATTTACCAAGTCGCCAACCAACATTTAGGAAATCTTAGAGATCCCAGAGTTAACATTTCCATAAGGGAAAAAATCGATATAAACAGAATAGTAATATGCAACGGAGCTACACAAGGGCTACACATTGCCTTGTGTGCTGCATTAGCTAAAAATGAAAATAAAAACGTTACTATTGCTGTAGAATCTCCTTGTTATGCCCCTTTAGTTCAATCTCCTCAACTTTTCAATCACCACGTCATTAACATAAATAGGAGGCAACCTGAAAATAACCATGGGTTCTGGCGAATTGATAAGCAACAATGGCTTGAAGCAATTCGGAAGTGTGCAATTTTAATGATATCTCCAATTCTCAATCCGAGTGGTTGGGATTATCATCCTGAAGATAGAAATTGGATTGTTGACACTTGTAAGAAAAATGATGTCATTATTATTGCAGATGAAGTTTACTCAGATAGTAAAAGGAATCACGAGGATTATGTCCCATTTCATCAATTAGGTGACAACTGCATATCAATTAATTCTCTAACTAAAATTTATTCTCTTGGAACATTGCGGTTTGGATGGATTATAGCATCTCCCCAAATTGCCGAACAGGCTAGAAGAGCATTCATCACTTTAGGTGGAATTATGGGTAGTCCCACTCTTAGAATCGCTGATTCTGTTTTCCCGCATCTAGATAATGTTCTGCATAAAGTGGAGGAATATAGACAAAAAAATCTTCCACTGCTTCGAAGTTTATTAGAAAAGTTCAACATAACTTGGAATGAACCACCATATGGGATATTTGGCTCATTCAGGTTGCCTTATGGTATTAATTCGATGAAATTTATTGATGATGAATGTAAGGAGTATGGAGTATTATTAGTACCCTGTAATATGTTCGACGATGGATTTGATGATTGGGTTCGAATTGCTTGGTCTATAGAGCCAAAATTGTTTCAAGAAGCTGTAATAAATTTGGAAAAAGCGTTGAATCTAGCGATTAGCAAAAAAACAAGTGAATAAAAGTAAGTAATCCAACCGATTACCATGGGCGAGGTAGTTGTTGCCATTTCTGGAGCATCGGGTGCCATATACGGGAAGAGATTATTGGAAATTCTCGATGAAAAGAATATCCCTTCAAGATTAGTTGTTACCAGTGCAGGAGAATTGACTCTAAAGCACGAATGTGGAATTACCAAAGAAGAGCTTGCCAAACAAACCAATTCGATTCTCGAAGACGAAGGAAACGTCGGTGGTAAATCCGCATCTGGATCATCGAAAATAGACGCTGTAGTCATCTGCCCCTGTTCAGGAACTACAATAGGAAAAATTGCTGCAGGAATTAGCGATAATCTAGTTACGCGCTCGGCAATAGTTGCTATGAAAGAAAGGCGCAAACTAATCATTGTACCTAGAGAAGCACCTTACGCAACAGTACATCTAGAAAATATGACTAAACTTTCGTCATGGAACACAATAATTATCCCTGCATCACCAGGTTTTTACAACCATCCAGAAACAATTGATGACTTGATTGATTTTATCATTGCTCGAATACTAGACCACATTGGAATCGATAATGAAATCGGAAAAAGATGGACTGGAGATGAAATTTAATCATTTAACCGCCCATTTATTGAATGAAAACCTCTAGCGTTAGTTAAGGTGGCTTCCAATGGAATACGAAAACATGCGTGTTGCAGAACTAAAAGAAGAATTGAAAAAATTCGGAGCCCCGGTAGGCGGTAATAAAAAGGAATTAATCGCAAGATTAAATCGTATTACAAATAAAGAAGAAAAAGTAATTACTTTAGAAGATGACGATTTACTAGAACTTAATCAAAAAAAGACGTCATACAGCCCGATTATACAAAGAATGAGGACTCCAATTTATGGTCCATTTAACCTAGGTTCTGTAATCGCAATTGGGATTTCCTTGCTAATGTTAACAACTGTTCTTATTATTCAACCATCATGGCTAGGATTTGGAGAAGAGTATGAATATGAATTAATCGATTTTGACCAACAACAAGCAAGAATTTTCGCACAAGAATTGGTTGATTTAGGACACCCCGAATGGGAAGGAAGGATGAGTGGAACGGTCGAAGAATCTAATACGTCCCAATACATAAGCGATCGATTGGAAGAAATGGGATATGACGCTGAAATAAATGAATTTCAAGTCCCGATGCATCACGTCAACTCAGAACCAAGTTTCAGACTTTGCGTGCAAGGTTTGGGTGGCTTTTCTCCATGTGATGGCCCTGCTGCAGTAGGCTCGCAAGTAACATCTTTCTTACACAGATCCGATTATGTAATACAAGGTTTTTCAGGTCAATCTGAATATACATTTAATCAAGATGTTCAAGTAACAGACTTAGGAAATGGTACTGATGAATCATTGTGGCAGAGTGCTTCTGGTACAGTTGGTTATGTTAGATTAGACGGTTCAAATTTGGGAAATACTGAACTATACAGTAATGCTGCAGTAAATGATTTAGCAGGATTAATTAGTGTTAATAAAAATCACTACTGTGGCAAGATTGAAGGAAATGATTGTGTACCGATATTCAAAGGAACAAATTATGATTCATTAGTAGCAGCTAATGGTGGAAATATTCCTACAGATATTCCATTTATCTCGATGTCTAAGGATGCAGGGGAAATATTCGAAGCCTCGGTAATTAATTCTTCAGAACCTGCTTCTATAGAATTAATCATTGATGTAACCAATGACCAAGAAAGAACGATTTATGTCCCTTGTGGAACAATGCAAGGAAGAACCTCCGAAGTTGTCATTGCTGGAGGTCACCATGATACTGTATATCAGGCAGAAGGCGCAGTTGATGACAGTTCAGGGGTTGCAAGTGTTCTTGAGATGGCCAGACAAATGGCTGACATAATTAATGAAACTGGTATTCCGGAGAGAACCCTCAAATTCTGTACATGGGGAGGGGAAGAAGAAGGATTGTGGGGTAGTAGAGCATATGTTGAACAAATGCAAAGCAGCCTTAGAGAAAATTTGAGATTATACATTAATTTCGACATGAATCATGTAGATTCTGATTTTGAAAATAGAGGCAATTCCCTGACGCTTTTTACCAACAATAACGATGATTATCAGCACATTCAAGCAATTGCACAAATTTATCAAAAAGAGAGAAGTGAAATTGCCAATAGATATGACATTAGGTTCCAGTTGCTAGATGGAGACTTAGGTGACGATAACCAAATGCCATGTAATTCAGATCACTGTCCTTTTGTTTATGACTTGGGTGGCAAAGATGGTAGAGCAGTGGTTTGTTATGGAGGAGGAAGTTGGGAATATCATACATACTTGGATACGATGGATAGATTTAATGAAGAGTCACTAGATGTTTCTACGACTATTTATGGCACCTACATGAGACTACTAGCATATAATTTGGATGTTTGATTGCGAGGGTTTCAATAACTGAATCTATTCGGTCTTAACATGGTCGCTCCAAGTGCATGGGCATCTCATATCTTGGTAAACTCGAAATCCGAAGCGATTCAGATTAGAGACAAGGTTGGTAAATTAAAAGACTTCCAAAAAATGGCAAGAAAGAAAAGTACATGTCCATCAAGTCAGAAAGGTGGAGATTTAGGTTGGTTTCGTAAAGGCATGATGGTCCGAGAATTTGATGAAGCTGTATGGAAAATACCTATTGCCAGTACCTCTGAGCCAATAAAGACTCAATTTGGATATCACCTTATTTGGGTACATGAAAGAGATGCAGAGTGATATTATGTTCACTATCTCTTTAGAAAATTATACCGTCATGGCTAAGCATGGAGCATATGATTTTGAACATGAGTCGAATCAGCCATTCAATGTAACAATTAGGGTTGAAATAGGTAAAGATGAAATTAATGATGACCTATCAAAAACAGTGAACTACGCTGATTTACAAAAAACAATAGACACTGTTTTACTTAATTCAAAGCCAATTAGATTAATGGAAACTATGGCTGAAAAAATGATTTCGATATTGAAAGAAAATGATGTTATTGAAAAAATTAACATTAGAATAGAGAAGCCAAATGCTCCATTACCGCATGAAGGTGGTTTGGCTGTAGTTGAGGCTGAATGGAACAAATAGAGGCGAGGTTTCAAGCCAAATGACTCAATGGGTTATTTATGGTCGATGAAATGAAGCGTGTTTTCGTACCATCTGTTGTAGAAGAGGATGGAGGCACCTTAGGCCTTGGATGCTTTAGTACTGAAGAAGTTGCTTGGCAAGTTCTCAGAGCCTTCCTAAAGAGGAGTGAAGAAATGTTACTAACGAAATGTAGTGTAGTAATGTGGGATGTTGATCGTGTTGGAGAAGAGGCGATGACGGTTCTGTCGACCATGGAGTGTAAGGATTGTCCTGTTTGCTCGAGAAGGACTTTTTGGATAGATTTGGAAAATTTTAGTGCTTTATGTCACAGCAGTGCTTGTTCTGCTTGGATTGAAGAAAATACCCTCAACCCTGAGATAATTGACTGTGGATGGCCAACAATTAGATTCCTAAAACAAAATAAATCTATAGATGAAGCCGTCAGAGAATTATACAAATTGGGAGACAGACTTAGAGCTGCTGGGATTAGTGAACAACAAAAAGGTTCAGCAGAAAAAATGATGGATGAACATTTTGCAGATAATGAAGATTAGAATTGACTTAGAATCAGAGGTCCCACGAAACTAAAGGCAAATAATCCGAAGAAGATAAACATCCAAAGACGCATTTGCTTTTGATTTCTCTCATCTTTTTCATTTTTTGAAATACATTCCGTGTCTTTACAAACCCTCGGTTCAGCGCTTAGAGGGATAGGTTTGTGACAAATCCGGCAGTGCTTGTGAGGATTGTTTCTAGAACCACTAAATACCCTGTCTGATACCTTTGATATCTTCTCTTTTACTTTCTTTGCATCAACCATTTCAAACACTCCTAATTATCGTACCATCAAATTCTTCGCCTTCTAAGGCACTCTCAAGCAGGGAAATATTTCTTCCATCTAGTACTGCAATATCTATAGAAAATTGCTTTGCAAGTCCAACGGCAATTGGGTCAACTACAGCCGACTGACCAGGTGTAATCTTTCCAACACCAGTAATTTTTTCCAATTCTTCAATACTTATATCGAACATTGGTTTAGCATCATCATATTTTCTAGGATCTTTGTCATAGACATAAGGAACATTAGTTGCAATGATACAGTTTCTAGCACCACAATCCTTCGCCAGAGCAATAGCAACTGCGTCTGTAGTGTGTCCTGGAACAGTACCACCCATTACAACAATAGAATGATTATCCATTAATTTCACACATTCATCGATTGATTTTGGAATTGAATGGGCTACATTGCAACCTACGTCAAGGAAAATTTGCTGCAAAATTGTTGCATTGAGCCTTGTTGCAGCAATTCCAACTTGGTCGAGTTTATTAGAATTTGATATTATATTTTTCGCTAATTCTATTCCCTCCCTAGCAGGAAGTCCGCCTCCAACAACAATGCATAATCGATGTTCATTGCCCTCGAGATGAACAATTAACTGACGTAACTGACCTAACCACTGGCGTCTTTTTTCAGCCTCTTCGGGCCTAAGAAGACTACCCCCTAGTGCAACAACATGGGTCTTTGTCATCAATTGCTCCTCATAATTCAAGTCTTTGAGGATATCCCTAAATTTCTATTCAACATTGCATTTTTATTAAATTAAATATACTAGCAGAAATGAATTGTACAGAGAGTTGAAGACCTTTAGCGAACGCCCTAGATATGGAGGAAGCAATATGAGTGATGATACCGAACTCTCAACTCGTAGACTTCGTCTAAAAATGGCACTTGAAGAATTAAGAGAGATGAAAGGTTTTGGAACTGAACTTGTGACAATTATCATACCTCCAGATCGTCAAGTTTCCGATGCTAGAACTATGCTACAAAATGAGCATGGACAGGCTGCTAATATCAAATCAAAGGGAACTAGAAAAAATGTTCAAGCAGCAATTGAATCGGCTATTTCCACTCTAAATAGATTCAAAAATGCTGGTGAAAATGGTATAGCGCTTTTTGTTGGTTCTGTAATAATTGGTAATAATAAATCAAGAATGGTAAACGTGGTTGTTGAAAATCCACCTCAACCTTTAATTTCATTTAGATACAGGTGTGACTCAAAATTTGAATTGACTCAACTCGAAGATATGTTAATCGACAAAAAATCATACGGCCTTTTTGTCATTGACAGAGCTGAGGCAGCATATGGTATTGCTTCAGGGAAAAGAATTCATGTCCAAGAACATCTTGTTTCTAATATCATGGGCAAGCACAGGCAGGGTGGTCAGTCTGCTCAACGTTTCGAGCGCTTAATTGAAGAAGCAGCACATAACTTCTTCAAGAGAGCAACTGAGCACGCATGCAGTTATTGGCTTCCTAATTTAGATAACATTCAAGCAATTATTATTGGAGGACCCGGGGCAACAAAGGATTTCGTTGTTAAGAATGAATACTTCCATCATGAGATAGCCAAGAAAATAGCGAAGACTACTTTTGACGTAGGTTACTCTAATGACAGTGGTGTTAGAGAGTTAGTGGACAATGCTGGCGGATTGATGGGCGAAATTGAACTCGATGCTGAAAGACAAATGATGAATCGTTTTCTTCAAGAGTTAATCAACTCTGCTCCCAAGGCCACCTATGGTGAAATGATGATTAAACAAGCCCTTGATCAAGGAGCTGTTGATACGCTACTTATTTCAGAAGGGTTGAGGAAAAATTCCATCAAATTACAGTGCAAAAAGTGTTCGCACCAGTGGAGTGTTACACTTTCCACAACCGAGGAAATACCAGAATGCCCTTCATGTAGCACTTCCACTGATGAAATTATTGAATTAGAAAATATTTCCTTAATCGATGAATTAACAATTCTTGCCTCAAAAGGTAATTCTTCCATCTCATTCATATCCACCGATACTGAAGAAGGATCTCAACTTTTACAGGGATTCGGCGGATTAGCAGCCATTCTCAGATATCCTATGATGTGATTATAATGCAAATCTTGAGATCTTATGTAGAACCAGTTCTTGGTAATGCTCTTTCAAAAATAGGCATAAAAGATGATTCATGGAAATCAATGCTCACTCCATCTAGAGAACATTCTCAGGGTGATTTATCTTTACCCTGTTTCCCATTTGCCAAGATACTCGGAAAAAATCCAGTAGCGATTGCCGAGGAGATTGCATCCTCTATAGAAAAGACTACTGAGATTGGTGAAATAAGTTCAGCTGCCGGATATCTAAATTTCAAAGCTAATCCTAAATGGTTGGTTAGTGAGTTACTATCAAACAAAATTAGAATTGGCGATGCATTCGGTGGTAAGCCGTGTACTGGAAGGAAAGTCCTAATTGAACACACATCTGCTAACCCGAATGGACCTTTTCACGTTGGAAGAGCAAGAAACGCAATTCTTGGAGACACCTTAGTTAGATTACACCGTCTTCTAGGTAATGAAGTGAGGGCTGAATATTACGTTGATGATATGGGGAAGCAAGTGGCAGTTCTTGCATGGGCGCTTGAGAATTTATCGGAAAATCAAATCAAAGAAATTTTGCGAGATAGTAATGAAATTTCTCCAAAGTGGAAAAACAAAGCAGATCATACCAGAGTAAGATGGTACCAAGCCGCACAAAAATTGAGGCAGGATGAAACCGAAAGTGCCCAAATTGAATTAGATATTGCTAAATTAGTTCATGATAGTGAAAATGGTAATCATAAAGTTTTGGAAAAATTCAACAACGCCTTCCACCCTGTACTAGAAGGAATGCTAACCACCTTGAAACGTCTAGGAATTGAGTTTGATGAATTTACCAAGGAATCAATGTTCGTCACTAATGGTGATGTAGAAAAATTGATGAAAGCGCTATCGGAATTAGACATTCACGGGGTTGCTGATAATGGTGCAGAGTATCTCGACCTAGGTTCCAGAGGCCTAAAAGGAAAGACTGAGTTCTACTTCAAAAGAGGTGATGGTTCATCTCTTTATGCTACTAGAGATATTGCCTATCATATTTGGAAATGGAGTCAATGTGATGAATTGATCAACGTGTTGGGAGAAGATCATAAACTGCAGGCCAGGCAAGTTGGGCTAACCCTCAAAGAATTAGGTCATAAGGTACCTGAGGTTTTATTCTATTCATTCATCAAACTTCCTGAGGGGAAAATGTCTACCAGAAAAGGTAATGTAGTGTTCATGGATGACTTGCTTGAAGAAGCAAAAGAGCATGCAGAACAGATAGTAAGACAACTAAGAAATGAATACAATGAGGACCAAGTAAGTGAAATCGCCGAAGCTGTTGGAAGTTCCGCAATTCGCTTCAATATAATTAAAGTAAGTCCAGACAAAGGATTCACTTTCAGATGGGAAGAGGCCTTAGCTTTTGAGGCAGGTTCTGCTCCTTTTATTATGTATAGCAGTACAAGAGCACGTTCTATAGCAAAAAGGTGTGCTGAACTAGGCTTGGATGTAGAACTAATTTGCCAAAAAGGAATATTGTTTGATGATATTACAGACGAACTTCCTGATTCACTAATTGACTTACTAAGATGCATGGCTATTCAGAATGACGTTTTACTGCGTTCAGTTGAGCAATCTCGGCCCAACCTTTTTGCAAATCAAATTCTTAATCTAGCAACTTGTTTCAATGGCTTTTATCGTGATTGTAAGATTATTGAGTCTGGTGAGGTAAATGAAATGTACCTCCAAATATCTCAATTAGCATCTGGATTTCTTAAATCAGGAATGGAAGGGTTAGGTATTACTCCCTTGGAAAGAATGTAATTATTCTAAATCAGAACGGTACCAACCTTCTGGCAGTTCCATTGGATCATATACGTTAGAGTCCTTAACTCTACGCACTATCTCTAACTTCATCGATTCCATACCTACATTCTCCAAAGCTGACATAGTTACTCTTCCATTGAAATCGTATAGCAATGGAAGTTCTGGTTCTCCTTCTGAACCATCTTCAATCCATCGCTCTTCATTGAGTTTGACCTCTTCCCAGTTTTCTGGTTTAGGGTCTAACAAATCTGCCTTTGAAGATACGATAAGTAAATCCGTTCCAGGAAGTAAATATTTTACATCTTCTAACAGACTAAGTTGCTCTTCTATAGAGGTTCCACAGTTCTGACTTTCGTCTATTAAAAATAATACTAAAGAGCCTAAATGCTCCAATGCAGATATGGCTTGTAATTCAATATCATTTCTTTTTTCCATTGGTCTATCAAGCAACCCAGGTGTATCTACTAGTTGATATTGAAGCCTTCTGTGGGTGAAATGTCCAACGTGAATTTGCTTAGTAGTAAACGGATAGTGATTTACTTCCATGTTACCCGAACTTAATGCTGAAATGAATGCCGATTTACCAACATTTGGTGCTCCACAAATTACTACACAGGGCAAAACTTGGTCAATGGTTGGTAGTCTTTTGAGAACTTCTCTAGATTCATTTAACCACTCTAACGATGGTTTAACTCTTCTCATAATCGATGAGATACGACCGTATGCTTCTCTTCTGGCTTCATGCATCAGCTCTATTCTACCCGTTCTAATGATTTTCTTGGAATTTTGTCCTGCAATGTTTAGAACTTGCTTTGAACCCCATTGTAAAATGGATAGATGGTGTCTATAATCGTCACAACCTACACATGCATCAATCATTGAAACATCGAATCTTGGAGATTGATCTAATGATGGCCACGTGTTTACAGTATCCATCAGACTTGTGGAGATAATGTCTGCAGCAGTTTGTACCATTCTGTTCATCTGTTTTCTGACACGAAAGGTTCTGTCAGAATCATCAACCCTATCCGCAGCTTTCTTTGCTCTTGAGAATGCTTTGTCTAATATTTCATCCTCCAGTAACACTGTTGGAAGAGTACGCCAAGAAACTTTCATACTACTCCCCAAAATTATCCAGCGGTTAACACTTCAAGAAGACTTGGTAGTATTTTTAACATAAAATCGATTTTTGATTAGGAGCGAGGTTCAAGTAGCCTAGCCTAGTGGTCTAACCATGGCGAAGAAAAAGAGTGGCATTGAATTACCAGATTGGGCTGTTCCGCTTTGGGAAGATATGGGTTCACCTAACCTGTCTGATGTTGAAGGAAAGAATACTGGAGATTTACTTGAAAGGCGGCATGGGCTTCGCAAAGATGACTTGGTAGAAGTACAACTAGATGCTAGAGCGTTCAATAATGGAGAAGATACATGGATTAGAGGAAGGTTACTTTCATCTGGAAAGTCCAGTATTGAAATTCTTTCAGAGGATGGAAAAAATAATTTTATCGCCAGGGATGTAATTGTTAAAATTGTATTAATCGCCCACACTAGGCCAGCGTACATCGATGACAAAGAATTACTTGCATTCGAAAGACAGGACATGAAGAGACGTTCTAATCTGCATGAAAAAGTAGAGAAAGAGAGTAAAGGTCTTGATGACACACACTTATGGGGATGATTATATTTCTTTGACAGAAAAGAGATGCATTCCTTGTGAGGGAGGGGTCCCTCCCTTAGGCAATGATGAAATTGAAAAATTGTTGAAACAAATCGATGAAGATTGGAAATGTCTTCACGAACATCATATTGAGAAAGTGTTCAAATTCCCAGACTTTGTTTCCGCCCTTCAATTTGTCAACGATGCTGGAGATGTTTGTGAACAGGAAGCCCATCATGCTGATTTCCAATTATCCTGGGGCAGAGTAAAAGTTTTGATTTGGACGCATAAAATAGATGGCCTTACAGAATCTGATTTCATTTTAGCTGCTAAGATAGATCAGATTGAAAGGTGAAGAGATGTCAAATTTTCAAGAAATTTTGACAACTAGAAGAACTGCGTATAGTTTTGAGAAAAAACCAATCAGTGATTCGATTTTACAACAGGCTTTGTACGCTGCTTCTCAAGCACCATGTCATAAACATACTAACCCATGGAAATTCTATATCATTGGAGAAAGTACCAGGAAAAAACTAATTCCAACAATTGAAAAACTAGCGGATTTAAAATCGGCTAGAATTGGATCCTCTGATCTTCAAAAGGGTCGTGATAAAGCGATTCAAAAGATTATTGATGCTCCACTGTTGATAGCAATTACTTCAAAAAGAAATGAATTGGATAAATTTCGTGAAAAAGAAGACTATGCTGCAACTGTTTGCGCATTACATAATCTCGTACTTTCATTATGGGATAATGATGTTTCATCTCAATGGTCTACTGGCTCAATTACTAGAGATGAGGAAACTTACAGAATTATTTCTATAGATTCAGAGCAAGAAGAGATAATTGGATTTATCAAAGCAGGCTATAGTTCTGCAAAATCAAAAGTTAAAAAATTAAAGATTGAAGAAATTTCTCGCTTCCTAGAGTAATCATAACTTAACTGGCCGAGTTGCACCACAAGCCTGACACTTCAATAGTGTAGTTCTGTCTTCTTTTATGAACATAGTATCTGGTGATTTGCACTGTACGCATTTAATGTAAGCATTGACATAATTTGCAATGGTTTTCTTAATCCTTTTTGGAGGAATTCTTCCCTTAAATCGTGCCCTAGGGCCATCTCTAGAACCAGAGGTACCCAACTCGTTAAGGATATATTGGTAGACATGGTTTTCATCTCTATCCATCATTGATACAACTTCGTTAAAATTTCTAAAAATCGTATTTGAACCTTCGATTAGAATCTGTGGTTCTGGTAGCCTCCACCTAGATTTAGAGGACAAATTTTTCGGGATGTTCTCTTGAGCACGGTCAAGCAAGGTCTCATAATCAAAGTCTCCCATGTTAGGGCCTTATGTCATCCATTCTTGAAGCCTTTGGGATTAATTATAACAAATAATATCGAATTTAATGAAAGGTTTGATGTGTTGAAATAGTCTCGACGGGTTTGACAGACATGGTTGTGAGTATAGAAGAACTTAGAATTACTGCGGCAAATTTACGTAAAGATGGGTTGAATAGTCAACAAATCGCTGATGAACTATCACTTTCTCAAGATACTATCTCTTGGTTATTGGCTGGAAGTAAATCTGATGATAGGCCGACTGATGTTAGGATTGGTTGGAGAACAATTGGTGTTAAACCAAATCGTATAGCTGCCGTTGGTACAATAATGGCCGACGTTGCTGATGAAGAATTAGGGTTTGAAAATATTGATACAGCAGTAGGAATTTCAATCAATGGGATCACATTTGCTCATGAAGTTGCTAGAAATCTAGATTGTGAGTTCACGGTTTACAGAACCACAGACGGAGGAGATGGTTCAGGTTCTCTATCCAACAAGTACGGACAAGTTGCGGGCAAGAAAATTATCATTATTGATGATGTGTTATCAACTGGAAAGACTATGTCTAAAACAATCAATTCAATCAGGGGAGCCGGCGGTGAAGTTGGATTAGTTATTGTTCTAGTTAACAAAACAATGCGGAATGAGATTGAAGGCGTACCTCTCAGAGGCGTTATTCGCGCAGTTTCTGTTTGAGGTGAATATATGCATTGGGCAGATGTAACAGCCCAGGCCTTGGCCCACAAAGGCCCTAAACACATTATTTCGACTGGCATTACCCCTAGTGGTGAATTTCATATCGGCCATCTTAGAGAAATACTAACTGGGGATATGATTTCTAGGGCAGCAAAAAATGCAGGGCTAGATGTAGATTTCATTTTTATTGTTGATGATGCTGACCCACTGCGTAAAGTATATCCATTTTTACATGAAGAATATTCAAAATTTATCGGCCATCAAATAGGCTCTATTCCAGCCCCTGATAAAGAAGGTAAACCTGATATCAATTCCTTTGAAAACGGCGGAATTAGTTATGCAGATTATTTTTTGAATCCATTCCTTGAAGCACTAGAAAAAATCGGAGTCAAACCAAGAATTATCAAAAATCTTAATTCTTACCAATCCGGTAAATTTAACGATGTTTCTAAAATTGCTTGCGATAAAGCTGAGGAAATAAAGGAAATTATAGAGCGTGTTTCAGGGAGGGAATTACCTGAAAAATGGTTCCCATGGAGCCCATTAGACTCAAAGGGTTCCTTAGAAGGAGTTGAAGTAACTGGCTATGATTTCCCTCTAGTTTATTGGAAAGATTCACATGGAGTTGAAGGAGAATCAGACATCACTAAAGGTGAAGGTAAACTTCCTTGGAGAATAGACTGGCCTGCAAAATGGGCTTGGATAGGAGTAACTTGTGAGGCATTTGGCAAGGATCATGGTGCTGCTGGCGGATCTTACTCAACTGGTAGAGAAATATCTCAATTATTTGGCCATGCACCACCTCAACCGTTGACCTATGAATGGATTAGTCTGAAAGGTAAAGGTGCTATGTCTTCATCTTCGGGAAATACTATTGGGCCGATGGAAGCTTTAGAATTAGTTCCACCAGAAATTCTGCGTTTGCTAATTGCTCAATCAAAACCAAACAAAGCAATAGAATTCGACACTGGAATGAGTCTTGTCAATCTTGCTGATGAATATGAAAGATTAATCTCTAGAAATTTCCAGGAAGAGTTGTCTGCCGACGATTTATCTAGAAGGAAGAGAGTACAGATTGAAGATGCTATTGGTGCATTAAATATGTCAAAGATTTCTATAGATGATTCTTTTGAAACATCAAATGTCTCATTTAGACATCTTTCACTATTAGCTCAAACCAAATCATCGGATGAATTGATATGGGAAAGTTTAGGATATAATGAAAATAATAATCCTAGTAAATCTCTAATTGACAGACTAGAAAGGATGAAATTATGGATTAAATCAAAACACTTGCCTGAAGAAATGCGAATTTCGATAATTGACAATCCGCAGTCTGAAACTTTTGCCGAGTTTTCTGCAGATGAATTAAAGATATTATCTACAATGAAAAAGGAATTGACTAATTGCCAATGGAATGTTGATGATATTGGAAATGCTATTCCAAATTCAGCTAAAAGTCACAATCTATCTCCAAGAATAGCATACAGAGTTGCATACCTCACATTTATGGGTAGAGAGAGAGGCCCTAGATTAGCCCCTATACTAGTTGAATTAGAACAAAGTAGAGTTGTTAAAATAATAGAAAATTGCTTATCTATTACTGATTCTTGAGTTTCAAAATATAGTTATCATACGATATGTTCCGCACTATTGAAAAGTGAAGAGTTCTCATCAGTGAACATGGGAGGGGTTTATTGTCCAACTTGCGAAGCAGATGTTGAACCTGCTGCAAAGTTCTGTCTGTCATGTGGACATGACATGAATGTTCAAGGCCCAATTACTTCCACTGGTCATGATTTGAATCAATTGAGAGATGTTATTAGGTTAAGAGATGACCTCTCAATGGCTGAAAAATTTGACATGATTGCTAAAATTGAAGAGGGCGCTAACCCTATTCAACTTGGAATTGCTGCACCTGCTGAAGGTGAAGAATACGACATTGGCGAGGCTTTCTCAAGTGCAGAAATCGAAGGTGTTTCCCCAAAGGCTTACACAAATCGAGACTGGGGTAGTTCTCCTGCAGCCAACGCAGCCGTTCGAGCAGTAGTCAGGGGTACCAATGCTTGGGATCTAATACAGGATGGAAAATTAAACCTCAATGAGGGTCTGTTTAGGGAAGCGATGGATACTGGTATGGAAGCATCTACTCACATCCACGATGTCGCTAGCGGAGAACATGAAGGAATTGATCCTGACGCTATGCGCGCAATCCCTGTTCTAAAGCCTCCAAAGAGAAGTTTTTGTCCAAAATGTGGTTCAGATATTCATGCTAATACTATGCTACAATGGCGGAAGTGGAGAGATTCCGCTAGTGAAGTGGTTTCCATGCAACTTGAGGCCTCAATGGAAACAGCACTAATTCAAGTTGCTTCTCACTACATCAATGTAATGCAAGCAATTCAGGACGAAAGGGACGATGCCTTTTCAAAATTAGATAAAATCGATGCCAAAAAATTAGAGAAAAAGATTAGAACAAAACTGGAAAAAGTTATCCGTCAAGAACTTGAAAAAGAAATTCGGAAAGAATTGGAGCAAGAAATTGAAGATAGTACTGTATCTGAAGTTGCCAAAAATGAAAAAGAGGAAAAGAAGAGTAAGAAAGCCAAAACCACAAAGAAGAAAACCACTCAAAAGAAGCCAGAAAAGAAAAAATCTGCTGGTGGAATGTTTGGAGGACCAAAGAAAGTTTCCAAAAAATACGAGGGAGAAAAAGGTGGAAAGGTAGATTGGTTCCTAAAAGACGCTTTGGATACAGTTTATGACCCACACGGAACTGGTAAACCGATCAAAGCTGCAACTATCCTCGCTAGGTCATCTGAAGGTAATGTTAGAGTTAGAGATGTTGTAAGGATATATTCAACTGATGGCGAGGAAGGAATCAGTGATTTAGCCTGGACCAGTCCGCTAACTAAATACATAATTGAAGCATTTGAGGCATGCTGATTAATAGTTAACTTTCAGCCTTCTAGGCTCTAACTTTCCTTTTTGCTGAGCCGCAATAGCTGAAACTTCCATATTGGCTCCTCTTATAGTGGTAACAAATGGAATGTTAAGTTCTACTGCAAGTCTCCTCATCATATTACCGTCCCTTACTGCACCACCAGATACAGTTGGGACATTTACAATAAATGAAATCTTACCCTGCCTCATCAAGTCTAATGCATCTGGATGCTTTGATTCCCTTATTCTATAGACTATTTCTACAGGGATGTCGTTCTCTCTAAGATAATCTGCTGTGCCTGGCGTTGCGTATAGGGTGAACCCTAATTCTGATAATTTTATGGCAGAATTTAATAGATTCTTCTTGTCTTGATCTCTTACAGTCAAGTATGCACCACCACCACTAGCAACAGGAACCTCAGTAGCAAGTCTAGCCTTAAGATAAGCAAGATCTGCTGAATCATCTGAACCGAATACTTCACCTGTTGATTTCATCTCAGGACCTGGCGCTGGATCTAACCCTCTGAGTTTGATAAAGGGGAATACCGGTGCCTTAACACAAATCTGCCCAGAAGTTCTAATCGGTATTTCTTGTTTTGATAGAGGAATTCCAATAGTGATATTAGCTGCGATTCTGGCCAATGGAAGTCCGGATGATTTAGCAACAAAGGGTACTGTTCTAGAGGATCTTGGATTGACTTCTAAAACAAATAAATCATTACCTTGAATCGCGAATTGTATGTTATAGCACCCCTTGATCTTCAAACCAAGTCCAATAATTCTTGTCTGTTCTCTAACTTTTTCAAGGATTTCCTCGGATACATTTTGTGTTGGAATAAAACATGTAGAATCTCCCGAATGTATTCCTGCTTCTTCCAAATGCTCCATTATAGCACCAATCAATACTTCCTCTCCATCACAAGCAGCATCAACATCTAATTCAGTGGCATGGCCTAAATATTCATCTACAAGCAATGGCTTGTCAGGTGCTAAGTAAGCTTCTTTTAGGTAAGCATCTAGTTGCTCTTGGTTTGATAAAATTTCCATACCTCTTCCACCCAGTACGTACGATGGGCGTATTAGAACTGGGAATCCTATTTCTTTTACAGCCTTTCTTACATCGTCTGAACTGGTTCCGGTTGTACCTCTAGGCATCCTCAGACCTGCTTCTTTAGCAAATTTCTCAAATCTTTCTCTATCGCTTGCTTCATCGATAGCGTCACATGAGGTTCCCGCAATTTCCAATTCCAAGCCTAAGTTCTTCAAATCGGGTAATCTTTGCTCCAATGGTTGTGATAAATTGATTGCTGTTTGTCCACCAAACTGAAGCAGAATAGAATGCGCATTTTCCCTAAGTAATACTTCTGTAACATATTCTAACGTCAATGGTTCGAAGTATAACCTGTCTGAGGTATCGAAATCTGTTGAGACTGTTTCGGGATTATTATTGATTAGGATGGCATCTTTACCTGCTTCCCTAATTGCCTTTACCGCATGTACGCAACCATAGTCAAACTCAATCCCTTGACCGATTCTAATTGGACCGCTGCCAATGGCGACAAATCTTTGCTTAACTCGATTCTCCAAATCAGGAATAAAGTCGATTTCGCTAGAGCCATTGGGTTCATAGGTTGAATAATAATACGGAGTTTTTGCGGCGAATTCAGCAGCACATGAATCAACCATTCTAAATCTCGGATGAAGTTTCAATGAATGCCTTCTTTTCATTACTGTCGACTCATCTCTGCCTCTTGGTAAAGATTTATACCCGGTTGCTGGGAATCCATTAAGAGCATCCGCAATATGAGAATCACTAAATCCAAATGATTTCCACTTCCTGAATGTATCAAAATCAATTTCTGAAGGATTGCAAGCCATAGAAACTATTTCATTTTCCATTTTAGCAATATTCTCAAAACGATAAAGGAACCATCTAGTTATCCTTGTTATTTCATGAACTCGCTCAACACTCCAGCCACGTCTAAAGGCTTCAATCAATGCACCCATTCTTCTGTCGGTTGCAACTTTGCACCAGTCTACTAATACAGAATCTGGTAACTTTTCATATGCCCTTTCCAGCATCCCTTCTCCTTCTGATTCGTCAGCTCTAGTCAACGGTCTAGGATGAGGGCAACCTTGTTCTAAAGAAGCCCATGCTTTCAAAAAAGCTTCTTCAAAATTCCTTCCAATCGCCATAACTTCGCCAGTTGATTTCATTGATGTTCCTAGGGTTCTGTCTGCAGTCCTAAATTTATCAAAAGGCCATCGCGGAATTTTTACTACACAGTAATCTAACGTAGGCTCGAAAGCAGCAGTAGTTCCTTCTCCAGTAATTGGATTAGGTAATTCATCAAGAGTATAGCCAACAGCAATCTTTGCAGCCATTCTAGCAATTGGATATCCTGTTGCTTTGCTAGCCAGAGCTGAAGAGCGAGAAACTCTTGGGTTTACTTCTATTACTCTTATCTCGCCTGTAGATTGGTTAAATGCAAATTGGACATTACACCCACCTTTGATATTCAGTGCCCTAATTAGTTTCAATGCTTGATCCCTAAGAATTTGATGGTCACTATCGGAAAAAGACTGTAATGGGGCAACTACAGTTGATTCACCCGTATGAACACCCATTGGATCTATATTTTCCATAGTACAAACAATAGTAGCATTATCTGCTTCGTCTCGCATTACCTCATACTCTAATTCTTGCCAACCTAAAATTGATTCTTCAATAAGAACTTGATTGATACGTGAATTCCTCAAACCCAAAGTGGCAATTTCTACTAACTCACCTAAATCCCAAGCAGTTCCTCCACCAAGCCCACCTAACGTGAATGCTGGTCTAATCAATAATGGCCAACTATTTATTGATTCAGCTGCTGATAAAACTTCATCCATGGAATTACAGGCAATCGCTTCGGAAATTGGCAGATCGATTGATTCGCATACCTTATTGAACAAATCTCTGTCTTCGGCTTTATCAATTGCATCTAAATCAGAACCTATCAATTCAACTCCCAACTCATCAAGAACTCCCTGGTGTGCTAACTCACTAGCAATATTTAGAGCGGTTTGTCCGCCCATACCAGCCAATAAAGCACAAGGCTTTTCGATTTCTAATATGCGTTTGACCGATGATGATAATAGCGGTTCAATGTAAACTTTATCTGCCATTTCTGGGTCATTTTGAATTGTAGCAGGGTTGGAATTTACCAAAATCACTTCATATCCATCTTCTCTTAATGCTCTAACTGCTTGACTTCCAGAAAAATCAAATTCAGCGGCTTGACCGATTTTTATCGGCCCACTTCCTAGAACAAGAATTGTCTTCAAATCATCTCTACGTGGCAAACTAAACCCTCCCAAGATATTCGTCAACAATTTCTCTAAATCTCAAAAATAAATTTTCAGCATCATGAGGACCAGGACATGCTTCGGGATGAAATTGTACAGTGAAAGATGGATGACCAATTACATCCAAACCTTCGACGGTTCTATCATTGGCATTTACATACCTTACTTTTACTTCCGCCCCGTGTAGGTTTTCTTGTTGTTCAGATTTAGCTCCTGATGGATGAGCAGCAAGCATACCTGCATCAGGGTCTGCAACCGCAAATCCATGGTTTTGACTGGTAATCAAAACTTTCCCAGAAATTAGATCTACGACCGGTTGATTTGCCCCCCTATGACCATAACGCATCTTGTATGTACTCAATCCAGATGCAAGTCCCATCAGTTGGTGGCCCAAACAAATGCCCATTACTGGTATTTTTGCACTAACGGCTGATGCAAGAATCTTCCTCGCTGTTGTTGCTTTGCCTGGATGTGCAGGGTCTCCTGGTCCATTCGAACAAAATAGAGCATCAATTTGATATGTTTCAGTCAGAACATTAAAATCGATATTCGGAGGACACCAAATCACTTCGAAGGACTTGCACAAACTTCGCAAAATATTGTACTTAATACCACAATCGATGGCTGCTAGGCGAGGTTTTTTAATTCCAAATTCATCAAGGGAATCTTGATTCAAAATTACCGGTTCGTCTATCGATACCAAGTCAACTAAGTCCTCCAACTCAGGAGAAGTCAAATTTTTCAGTCTTTCAATTAGTATAGATTCTTCAGACAGTGGTCCAAATACGCAAAGAACTGTGCCTAACTCTCGAACTCTTCGGGTAATAGCTCTAGTATCAATACCTTGAATTCCAGGAATATCGTGTAATCGAAGTAAATCATTGACTGTGCCAATAGAATTTCGATGATCTGGTTGCTCCATAGCGTGCCTTACAACAACTCCTCTAGGCCATACAGAAGCGGATTCAGAGCACGAATGGTGAATGCCATAATTTCCAATTAACGGATAGGTGAAAGTCAAAACTTGACCTGCGAAGGAAGGGTCTGTTAATGATTCTTGGTAGCCCATCATTCCAGTAGTGAAAACTAATTCTCCTTCGCCAATTCCCTGCGCACCAAATAGTTCCCCTTCATATCTCCCTCCGTCGGCAGTCAATAAAAGACCAAGACCACTGGCTTGAGGTGATAATTCATCTCCTCTAAACAAACCATCAGCGGCGTCAGGAAAACTAGGAAAACGTTCTGACATTCGATTTTCAGAACCTGGAGAGAAACTTCCATCTCGTGCCTCGGCCCTTGACATCAAAGATGGTCAAAAACGGACCTCAATAATGATTGGGTTTGAAAGAAAACTAATCGGCCGTTTTTTGAGGTAAAATAAAAATCAACAATAATGGCATAGTTAACTAAGTAAGTTATTAGTTACTAAAATTACTTATCTAAATCCAATACTTTCTTTCCACTGGCCGAAGGTTCTATTATTAGTCTAGCATTTTCGAATTTCCTATTCAGTGATTCGCCAGAGAACCATGAGTCCAAGAAAAGCCCTAATGCTGCAACTTCAGAGTGGGGTTGATTACCTACTGAAACGTTGTATTGACATAGTTTAAACACTTCACTAGGCACTTTAGACCCCCCAACGACAATAACAATTGGTCTATCTTTTGGAATCTCAGGTATTGCTTCTCTAAATTGCTCACCATACATAGTTAGATGTACTGCTATTCCTGGTAAACCATCACCAGCATCATTTTCAACAAATTTTCTAAGCCAACCAATTGGACTACTGACGTGTTGACATTCCAGACCCCTGCCGAACCTTTCATCTACGGATTTTAAATTGTCAAACATTTCCTGATCTTTGTCTCCAGACAGCACAAAACGGTTTGCTCCAAAAGCCCTAGCTACAAGTGCTAGGTGAGTTGTAATTCTGGGGTCTCTACCTTTGCGGTGGCCCAAACGCAATACATCAACTCGAGGTTCTGACATAACCTTGCCAAGAATCAATCATTGATGAAGGATTTTGTTGTTTTACACTTCAGATTGCCTCGGCCCATTTTCTGGCTCATCAGGAGGCGTAATTTCAATACCATTCGAGTCACAAAATCTTTTCAACCAAACCAACAATGATGCATCTACAAGTAAATGAGCACAAAATGTTACACCTATCCAAAGAATACCAAGTCTTAAACAGCGCCATAATCCTTCAATTAAATCATATTGTTCAGTAAAAATTCCTATGGCTAACGGCTCCAAAACATACAAACCGCACATTATCAGCATTGCACCAGAAATCAAAGATGGTAGTAGTTTACCTAACTCTCTACTAAAATCACTCAGTAATGAGGAAAGTAAACCAAGTGAAATCACTGCTAAAGCCACCTGAGAAAAGTCTAGATTGAAAAATGTCGACATTCCTAAATCCAAATCATCACTACCAGAATCAACAAATAGCCACCAAAATACCAGAATTATGGTTATTAGACCTCCACTGTAATATGACTTATTTGCAATCATTCCAAAAATAGAGGAGTTGTCTTCTGGTTTCAACCTACCAATCAACCTGTTAGCGAGTTCTAAACTCGATTCTGAGACTGAATCGTTGGAACCAAAATCACTCGATTCGGGAACCATTGATTGCTGAGTTTCCTCCGGCATAACGACACCTTTACAGTCACAACTTATCAAATCTCTCGCATTAGCATGGGTAATGAGCGAGAACTTTCGACCTGTTGAAAAAAGCCGTAAACATATTTCAAGGGCTATTCATCGTCAAAATTTATCACCTTGTTTAGTTATGGGAATACTGAATGTCACCCCTGATTCTTTCTATGGCGGAAGCAGAAGATTCGAACTGCATGATGCTGTCAATAGAGGATTAGAAATTTGGGATTCCGGCGCTATATGGCTTGACATTGGCGGTGAATCAACCAGACCGGGAGCAGAACCAGTTGATGTTGAAGAAGAATTAAGAAGAGTTATTCCAGTGATTAAAGAACTGAAAAGAATAAGACCTGATGGACTTATTTCGATCGATACTCGAAGACCAAAAGTTGCGGTTGAGGCTATTAGGTCTGGGGCTGACATGGTAAATGATGTTTCGGGATTAAGTGATTCAGATATGATCGATGTTGTTCTAGAAAGCGGATGCGCAGTATGTATAATGCACATGCAAGGATTACCTGAAAATATGCAAGATAATCCAAAATATGAAGACTGTATCACTGAAGTAAGTCAGTTTCTATTTACTCAAGCCGAAAAGCTTGTTTCCAAAGGACACCCTAAAGAATTAATTATATTGGACCCTGGAATAGGATTTGGAAAAGGATTAGACCACAATTTAGAGCTAATGAAAAATATTCAGGTTTTGAACAAAACAGAATTCTCTGTAATGCTAGGAGTATCTAGAAAAAGTATGATTGGACAAATTACTGGAAAGCATGAAGCTGACGAAAGATTAGCAGGGACATTAGCAACTTCTGCATTTGCATTTTACAACGAAATAGACATAATTAGAGTACATGATATTGAACAAAATATTGATTTGCTAAAGGTCTTGAACAAATTAGAAAATTAGATTCCACCTATTAAACCAGCCGCAGCAACCCATGCTCCCGCCATGCTTCCAAGGTTAGTTAATGCAGTGACTAGTAATACTTTACCCGCTCTATTGGACCAAAATAATCCGAATCTATCTAATTTCAAGAAGTTTTGAAGATCTTCTGTCGTAGGTTCAGCCACTTTTAGCTGAACATATCCGGCAAACCATCCTGCAGCCAAAGTTGGATTAAGTGAAGTAATTGGTGAAGCAAGTGCTGCGGTTAATATTGCTAAGACATGTCCTCTAGCCAGTATACAACCTATTGCAGCAAAAACAGCATTTGCTAGTGTCCAAACCGTGAATAATTCGACAATATCAACGCCTTCTCCAGTCGTCAAAAAATAAATCATTAAACCCATTACTAGGGCTGGAATTAGCCAAGGAAAAATTTTTGAAATCCTTCCTTTTTTTGGAACTTCTTCTAAGAGTTGAATATTATTTTGGTCAAAATTCTTTTTCTCCTTTAAGTTAGTCTCCAATCCTTTAAGATGTCCTGCTCCAACAACAGCTAGAACTTTTTTATCTGAGTCAATTGAAAGTATCTTTTCTGCCAAATAAGAATCTCTTTCATCGATTAATACTACTCCGGCTCCGGGTGAAAACTCTCTTAATTCTTCCATCATAGAAGATAGTAAATCCTGATTTGATAGCAATTCTTCTAATTCTGGATTCTCTTCTTCATCATCTCCTAATAATGAATATAAGATTCTAAACTTCTCTCTTAACTTCATTTTTTTCCATGCCCTTCTAAGAGTGACTTGGATATCCCTATCGATCAATTCAACCTCTAATTCTTTATCCTTAGCAACTTCAACTGCTGCAAGTAGTTCTGCTCCCGGTTGCTCCCCTTCATCGAGTCCTAATTTTCTCTGTTCAGTTGCTAACATTGACTGAATCAATACTAAAGGTGCCTTACCTTCTTTGATCACTTTTAGCAATCCTTCTTTATCCAACCTACGATCACTAACTAACGAATCAAATCTAGACTTACATAATTCTACAGCAACTACGTCAGGTTTGAATTCCTCAATGTGAAATTTTACGGCTTCAACACTGGCTTTAGCAACATGTGCGGTCCCCAATAATCTCAAGTTTGGAGATATATCTATGACTGGAGACGATGACATAATCATTCCTCATCAAGTGATGGTAAAATTTGTTTCAATTGCACGATTATTTCTTCTAGAGATTGTTCTATTGCTTCATCCAGATCACTGGGGACCTCAACCAGTATTGATTCGAAAGGTATCTGACCTCCAGCCAACTCTCTATGCCCACCAGCCAAACCGTTCTTCCAGTGATTAGATAGGGTTTTGCCAATATGCAGTCCTTGACGCTTTGTCCTTGCTGAAATTATGACTTTGCCTCTTCGCACTCCAAATACAACCACTGTATCGATTCCTTCCGTAGGAAGTAAGAAATCTGCAATTTGAGCAAGAGAATCTCTATTAGGCATTTCCTTCAGCGGAGCAAGAAGATTTTTTCCATGCTTAATTCTATTATTTAATGCATAAGAAAATGATTCTAAGGTTTCTTGAGAACGCGGAGGCATTTCTATAGAGCGCATTATATCGCGGTCTACAAATGCATTTAGCCACGAAAGAGCACGAAGATCGACGGCGTTGAAATCTCTTGTAAAACCAAGCGTATCTGTCTTTATTCCAAATGCTAGAGCAGTAGCAGTATTTGTTTCAATTTGGTGATTGAGACTCATTAGTAAACTGGTAACTAGAGATGATGTTGAGGAAAATTCTGATCTAACCAACACTATATCTGCAGCAACGGTATCCTCAACTGTGTGATGATCAATTATAATATTTGGAACACATCCTTCAGGAAGGATATTATTGGCGCCCGGCTTATGAAAATCAACAGCAATGACTACTTCAGATTCTTTGATAATATCTGATACTTCCCAATCAAGGATTAACCTTCTAGTTGGAATCTCAAGTAATTGCACCATTGCTCTGTTTTGCTGATGTTCGATTAAACCTCCATGAAGTATACTTCCTTCTAGCCCCATTTTCTCAACCATTTCAAGCATTGCTAATCCTGCTGCAAGTGCGTCCGGATCGGGATTATCGTGGCAAAAAATCGAAACCTTACTACCTTTAGAAATCGAATTAAGATAATTTACTACTACAGAAGCACTTGCTCTACGTTCCCATGAACGAATTCTATCTTGCATTGCAGAGAATGAAATATCATCAATGCTTACCAAATCAATACCATCTCCCTCAACAGGAATCGTGGTCAATATAGGGACATTTGGCCATTTCTTCTTAATCTCCTCGAGTGGATTACCATCACTCAATGAATCATCATCCAAGTATAAAATAGCAGTTGGGTAATGGTTTAGTTGCGGAATCGAGTTAATTTCGACGGCTGAAGGAAGAGCTATTATTTCACAATTTTCTAAAGGTTCCTCAATGGGTAACGAATGTGCTAATCCTACAAGTGTACATCTGTGCCTGTTAGAACACCACTTGGCTAATCTAAGACCAAGACCACTTGAACCGAAAATCAAGAACATATCGAACACTTGTAGATATATAGTAATCAAGCAAACAATACTGGTGCATCTCTTGCAACACCTTGTACTTCGAAGAGGTCTCTTCTTTGGCATCCTTTAATTGATGCAACGAACGTTGTTGGAATCATTTGTATAGCCTTGTTAAAATTGGTCGATGCAGAATTGTAAAATTCTCTTCTATCAGCGACTTGGTTTTCAATTGAAACCAATTCTTTTTGAATATTCAAGAAACTAGAGTCTGCCTTTAATTCGGGATATGCTTCGGCGACTGCAGTAATTCTCGGCATCATGTTTGCCATCATAGATTCAGCAGCAGATACTCCCTTTACGTCCTTACTTTGCAAAGCACCGGCTGCCATTTGACGAGCCTTAGCAAATTCCATGAACAATTCTTTTTCGTGTGAAGCATACTTTCCAACCGCCCTTTCCAAATTAGGTAACATATCATATCTTTGCCGTAATAATACATCTATGTTAGACCATGCTTGAATAGCATTCTCTTCTAACCCAACTAAACGATTCCATGTTGAGAAGAACCAGAATATAAAGGCTAAAAATAAGACACCTAAAATTAAACCGACAATTAACAGTACTTCCATGATGCATTCCAAGTAATTATTCCTTATATAGTTGCCAATAGATAAAAACAAATGCTCAATCGTACTACACCAAATTATCTAACAACCCTGTTGTACTTATTCATGGTGTATTTTGATGATTGAACTAATCTTAGTAACTTTAGGGGTTGGGGTAATAGGATTTCTTTTCGCACCTTTAGGACTAGGTGGAGGAATGTTATTCGTACCTCTAATTCACTATGTAGCCGACTGGCCCATTGATGGTAAACTCATCGCCGTATCACTGATACTCACAGGCGTGGTGAGTTGGGGTAGTGGAATAACTCACAGAAAAGAGAAATTCGTAGATGATGATAAGATCGGTATTGCACTGTGGGGTGCTATTCCAGGAGCGATTTTAGGGGTAATGGTAGTTCAATTATTTGATGACGGAATTGATTTTATTTTCAAATCATTAAGTTTGGTATTGATTAGTATAGCTTTGTCAAAGTATCTATTCTCTGTCAAGAAGCCTGAAATTATAGTCTCAGAAAAGGATGAAAATATCGCTGGTATAGCAATAGGTTCCGGCATTGGAGGTATGCTTTCTAGTATTTTAGCGATAGGCGCAGGAGCAATATATGTGCCATGCTTAGAGGTTTTCGGAAAATTAAAAACTAGGTTAGCAATTGGTTCCAGTCTCAATATAATGATGATTGTAGTACCAATCGCTGCAATCTCTCATATATTGATTCTCTCAAGCAATCAATTAGAATTAATTTTAGAGAACTTAATTTTTATCATAATGCTAGTAATTTTAACCTTCACGGGAGCAAAGCTAGGTGCTTCTTTTGGAATAAAAAACATCAGTGAAAATAGGATTAGACAGGCTTTTATTTCGATATTAGTAATTATATGGATTAGATATCTGTTTGATATTATTCTTTAGATGCATCATGTGGAATAATACCATGATATATATATCAAAGAAAAAGTGTTTAACTGAAAGTCATGAATCTTGGATTAAATGACAGGGCATTTAGACTGATAACTGGCCTAGGATTGGTGGCATTTGATTACCTTGCTAGCTCTAGCTGGGAAGTTATTTTCCTATTTTTTGGAGCATGGGGGGTTCTAACCTCAGTGTTTGGTTTTTGCCCTTTCTATAGAATCATTGGTTACAACTCTTGTCCAACAAATCTATCCAGCCAATGAAATTACAGTGATTCTATAACCATAGCAATTCCTTGTCCGCCGCCTATACAAGCAGTGGCAACTCCGTATTTACCACCTGAGCGCTTTAATTCATGAGCCAATGTCAAAACTAAACGAGTACCTGTTGCTGCAAGAGGATGACCTAAGCCAACAGCACCTCCATTGACATTCACCTTGGCCATATCTAACCCTAGGTCTTTAACACAAGCGACGGCTTGACCAGCAAAAGCCTCGTTAATCTCCCAACGGTCAATATCTTCTATACTCAATCCGGCTTTCTGTAAAGCTTTTCGAGATGATGGAACTGGCCCATAAGCCATTATTGCTGGCTCTAATCCAACGATTCCCCAACTAACTATTTTGGCTAGTGGTTTGTCTCCATCCTTTGCCGCCTGTGTTGCAGATTTGATAACTACAGCTGCAGCACCGTCAACCACGCCAGATGCATTACCTGCGGTTACGAGGCTCTCTGGCCCAAACGCAGTTCTCAATTCTGCGAGTGATTCTGGTGTACTACCTCTAACCACGTGATCTTCGTCTTTGTGTCCGATCTCACCGACCTTGACAATTTCTGGCTCCCAAATATCATTATCTATTGATTTAGCAGTTCTTGAATGTGACATTGCGGCAAAATTATCGGTTTCTTCACGAGTTACTCCCTTACGTTTACAAATCTCATCAGAGGTTTGAGCCATGAATGAACCGCACATACCATCTAGGAGATTAGTAAATAGATAATCTTCCATATTCTTTTCTAGAACCGTTCCTTCTTTTGGGGGCCTTCCAAGTTTGTATGTGTCACGCATACCCCGCAGGACATGTGGTGCTTGTGACATGTTTTCCATACCACCAGCAACAACTGTATTAGCCTCTTTCAGCATAATCATCTGCGCACCGGAAACTATTGATTGAACCCCACTACCACAAATCCTAGATAATGTGAGCATCGGTACTTCTTGTGGTATTCCAGCACCTAGACCTGCATGTCGGGCTCCAAAAATAGCTTGGTCACAGGTCTGCAATGCGTAACCCATTATGACATGGTCGACTTGTTCAGCATCAGTATTAGTTTTATCGAGGGCACCCTTGATTGCAATCTCGCCTAATTTTAATGCGCTATAATCTTTCAAAAGACCTCCAGGTTGCCCATCGCCTCGCTTACCACTATGCCATTCACAAAATGGAGTTCGGGCTCCGCCCACTATCACAACTTCTTCCATGAACGGCCTAATTCAAACAAGGATTTGAACTTCATGCAAGAGCCAGAAGGCTCAATGCTCCTAAGAACAGTATCATTGGCATAGCAACCATCTCAACAGTTGACCTTGAACGTCCAATATTAGACAACTCAGTACCTCGATTGATTGTCACTTTTTGACCGACTCCATCATTATCTCCCCAAACTTCGATAATGCTATTTTGAAGATTTCCGTCAAGGTTCTCAGCGTCAATGTCAGCCCTAGATCTTGATTTGACCTCGCCCATAATGTAAACAGGATTCCCTAATTTGATGCCATACAAAGTCCAGCGATGGTCGATCACCCGCCAACCACCCAATACACCAGCTACTAAAGATGCCATGAATTGTTTTCCTAAAGTCTCAGCAAATGCACCGTCCCAGCGTTTTATGTAGTTGCCATAATCGCTACGCTTGAAACTTTGACCGTTTACTCTTATCCCCCCAGTCCCATCATGGAGAATAAATGGACAACTTCCCTCATCAGACCTAATTGTAACCCACCTGCGTTCAGTTCTTGTTCCTTCTTTTGTACTAACTGTTCTTTCTTGCTGTTGCTCATAAGTCCAGTGGTAGGATACCATGTTTTCCATAAACATTCGTTGATTACCATCAACAACCACTCTTAGGACACCTTCCTGAGATGGCCTAACCTGACCTACTAACTCATGATGACCGAGCGCAACAGACCTTACAAGAGAGGTTGGTGTGTCAATCATTTGGTTGAGCATCTTTGCTCTTAACCATCCCATGATTAACCAGATAATCGCTACGAGTGACGTAATACCTATAATCAAATATCTTGTGCTAGATTCATCGATAGATGATATTACTGATCCAGTTCCCAGAATAAAACATAATACTGATGAGATACCAAATATTCCATACAAACTGAAACTTGCAGGTATTGGCGTCCCAACTCTGGCAGGATGTTCTGGCAAGGGTTGTCCGTCACTATCTGGTGCGTATCGATTTTCTTTGTTCCAAGAGGCTGGTCCCGGAGCAGGTAAAATCCAATCGTTAGGATCGTTGGTTGGGACATAAGTAGTCTGCCTGAGAAACCAACTGTCGACTGATAAGCCGCTTTCCTTTGCCTTTGCTTCTAATTCAGCAGGGTCAATCGCTTGCTGCCTAATTTCATGCAAGTCTTTCTCATGAGAACCTGGAGTACATAATGCTAGACCTAGTAAACCAACTCCGCCACAAAACAAACCGAAGGTCATGTCTTCAGCATTACCACTTAGACCTCCAATAGTAACAACGAGGCCGAAAAGTGTGATAATTCCAAATATTACGTAACCAAGCCAACCGTGCCACTTGTAAGGCAGGACCATCTTGAATGAACCAGACTGAAGATTGAGTGTCTCTATCATCAATCTACGCTAAGTCTAGCATGACATTAATGTTGTTAATCAATCGAATAATTTCTAACCGTCCAACCCATTGTTAGAAATCATCAGTGGAATAGCAACAATTACACCACATAGAACATTACACAAGCCTTGAATTCCGATTAAAATACCGTTTGCTGCAGTATCTGAAACACCTACTGAATCACCCCATCCTTCAAAATCACCCATCATAACAGAAATTGTAGAAAGAATAAATCCAAGAATTATACCTCCAATTATTATGTAAATGCCTTTTCTTTGAAAGTTTACCATCATGTACCCACCTACACAAAGAGTAACGATACTTATCAAACCTGATGATATTGAAATAATAAATGATGAAGTTGAGACTAAAATTTCTTCATTTGTCAAAGGGTCAACTTGAGGGACAAACAGATACCCAAGTAATGTTAACAGGTTGAAAGAACCCAAGATAATACAACAAATACCGATTATTTTTGAAGCGTTAGAAGGTGGTTGTAACATTATTACTTGCCCTTCAAATGCACCTTGACCTGATGCGACGGTTCCCTCGATTGAGGGTTCTAGAGACTTATGTTCAGGCTTTACATCGCCCCAAGGATCTGATTCCATGGCAATGCATCGAGGCATAGCACTTCAAGACTCGCATATTTTGTTTAAAATTAAATGGAGGTTTTCAAGAAGGAAGAGCATTTGCATCAAATGAGGCGGACCTATGACTGATATTTTGGTTGTATTCAAAAAAAACTTTGAATCAGTTCATGATAAAAGTCTTGAAACTGTCAAAAAAGTACTAAGTTCCATTCAAGAAGAAAAAGATATCAGAATAGATATCAAAGCAAGAGAACAGGTAGGTAGAGCCGATTTTATTGGTAGAGACCTAGTTATCGTTCTTGGCGGAGATGGAACTCTAACCAGCATATCTCACAATATAGATGCCAATACACCAGTTATGGGAGTTAATTCTCACCCTAGAGACCAAGACCCTGAAGGAAGTTATGGATTCTACATGGATTGTGATATTGATACTTTTGAGAAAGATATCGAAGTCGCACTGAATGGTAATGCAATAATCAATGATATTCCTCGTCTGCAGGCAGTTATAGACACAACCTCTGGCAATAGATATACAACAGATCCTGCAATGAATGACCTATTAATCGCAAACACCCACCAATATGCACCTAGTAAATATCATCTCAGAAGAGGGTCTGATAAATGTAAGCAACAAAGCAGTGGGCTGCTATTCTCCACTTGGCTAGGCCAGGGAGCATGGTTAAGCCATACTGTTGATTCAAAAACCATTGAAAGGTTAAGAAATCGATTTAAACAAGGTGACTGGAGCAATCATTACTTATTCGTTGCTAGAGATATTCCACATGAACAACGTATTGATGATCCATGGTCATGGGTCGATTGGACCTCAGAATCTACAATTCTAACCTCAGACATGCACAGAGGATACGTAGTTCCTGATGGATGGGATGAAGTTCACTTTAATCGAGGTGCTACAATTACAGTTAACACCGAAGCTCCAAGGCTCTGTATTTTGACATTTAGAAAAACACTGGCTGAAAAGTTAGAAGAAATAATCAAACAATGATTTTTATTTACTACTTGATGTAAAAAGTAAACTTGACAAGAAAAAAAAGAGTGGAGACTGGAGCCCAAAAGGACTCCAGCCTCCGGTTTCTTAGGAGGTGATCCATCTGCAGGTTCCCCTACAGATACCTTGTTACGACTTAACCCTCCTTGTCGAAGGCAGGCTCGAATACGC
>PBWC01000066.1 GCA_002729095.1 Methanobacteriota archaeon | reverse complement strand
CATAAGTATGAAAGATTCTCCGTAACCTTTCTTGCTAGGTTCTTTCGGTTTCTGTACTTGCTGTATTTCAAGTTCAGTCGGCTCTTCGGTTGATTGAGATGGTGGTTGTCTTGATAAATGCTCCACATCAAACACTCTCGCAGAATATGCTAACATTAGGTGTTGATAAACCAAGTCCCGACTCACAAGGATTAAATTATGCCCTTGCCTTCCTGATACTATCATGGTGGAGATTCAATGCCCTCATTGTGGAGAAAATATTGGATTAGAAGATGGAATCTCAGGGATGTTTGATTGCCCCTGTTGCCATAATGAGTTTATTTGGAAAAATGACAAAAAAACCAAAGTAACAAATAAAAACCTTCTATGAACAACAAAACTGTAGAACATGAAGGTAAAGGCAGTTGTACTAATTTCCTTGGTATTGGTCAGTTTTTTGACAACGTATTCCAGTGCTCAAGTTCCCATTCCAAACGCTAATCCACAAATTACGGTTGATTGCGAACGCTATGATAACAGAGAGTATATTTCATACAGTATTGGATCTGGATGGGTGAAATGTTCAATAACTAATGATGAAAGCAAAAATCTCAAAATTAAATTCTCATGGACCGGTATTTTTGAAATACGTGCATCTGCCTTCAGCGATAATAGTGACTGGGATATTGAAAACGGTGATGAGATACAAATCAGAAGTGAGGACCAAATCACAGCCTGGTTATTTGTTAGTGTTGGTAAAATCGAACCTACTGAAGATGATTTCAAACTAGAAATTGTAGTTACAGAAAGTGAAGAGTTTAATGGTTGGCAAGAGTGTGATGATTGTGAACCACACGAGTTCGAAACTACATACAAGATAGGTCCTTGGGCTGAATTTACTGATGTACAATTATTACAATCAAATGTTCCAGGACTTTTAGCAGGTTTAACAAAAAATGATTCGAGTGAAGATATTGCACTGGAATGCTCTGAAGATATCTTAACAGAAAATTCCATCTCCGTCGAATTTAGTACAGACGCTTCTGCCGCAGGTCGTGATAACATGCATATTGAACTTGAATTAATTATTCATTTGTATCAGATGGACGAGTACGGAGTGCCAAGGGATGGAGATAGAAAGGAAATCACTATTTCAGCTCCAGTAAACTTTGAACAACCTACGATTATCACCAACTCTGCAAATTTAGATGGTAGTGAAAATCGAACAGGTAATGACTGGCGAGTAAGTATTTGGATAGGGAGTAAAGTATACTTGGATAGTTATCAAAATATGCCCCAAAATACTGTTATCTCGGACGAGAGTTTGTGGTACAGTTGGTGTGATTTAAACAATTCAGTGCTCGATCCGGATTTCATAGAATCTAATGGAGGAACAGGCGGTGAAAAAGTTGGCGGTGATGAAAAAATCCCTTCAATTAATGCAGTATTTTCTCTATCAGCAATACTGATGGCTGCTTTAATGAGAAATCATAAGCGCGATGATTAGTTAATGTTGAATGTGCGACTCACAAGAGTTCAAACCTAAGGGATGGTGGACGTTGGGGGATTTGAACCCCCGGCCTTCTGGTTGCAAACCAGATGCTCTTCCAACTGAGCTAAACGCCCCTATATGCCACGGGAGTGTCTATTGCTTTTGATACTTATCAATGAAAAATTACTCGACTAGGTCGATAGTAGCATCTCTATCTGGACCCACTCCAACGCTTGTACAAGGCACTCCAACCAGTGTTTCGAGTTGTTTTATGTAATGCTGAGCAGCCGACGGAAGTGCTGAAAATCCTTTGCCTTCGCTATTTGCCTTCTTGGCAATCCCAAGCCATTCGGTCAGGGTTTGTGAAGGGAAACCGGGCATGGTAATGTAAATCGGTTTACATCTTTCAAGTGCAGATGCACTTGATGGCATCTCTCGAATTTCTTGACCGTCTAATTCATATGCCACGCAAATTTTTATTTCATCTAATCCGCCAAGTACATCTAATTTGGTGAGGGCAAGCCCAGTGAATCCGTTGATTCTTTGAGCGTGACGCATTACTACTGCATCAAACCATCCACAACGCCTCTTTCTGCCTGTGGTAGTACCAAATTCATGACCCACCGTACCAAGATGATCTCCTACTTCATCGAGTAGTTCAGTAGGCATTGCACCATTTCCAACTCGGGTAATATATGCTTTAGTGATCCCAATCACTTCTTCAACATGTCCCGGATGAATTCCTGCTCCATGGGTAGAATTCCCTCTTGAGGTTACTGACGAAGTCACATATGGGAATGTACCCTGATCAATATCCAATAAACAACCTTGTGCACCTTCTAAAATTACATTTTCACCCAGTTTCAATGCATTGTCAAGCATTAAACCGGTATTAGCAATGGCCGAAGAAAAGTTATCACATATCCATGATATATCATCTAACAAAGATTGTTTGCTTACCCTCTCTGTAGAGCCTGCAGCATCAAGCGATGCATTCATTCTCTCACTAGTTGATTCAGCCCAATTTGAGTCACCATTAACTTCTGATAAATCACCAAATCTCAAACCGATGCGATTTATTTTATCGGCATAAGTTGGCCCGATTCCTCTACCGGTTGTACCTATTTTACTATCTAAACTATCCATATATCGATGATACGGTAAGATGATGTGTGCTCTTTCACTAACGAATAATCTCTCACCGCGAGGATCTTCGTCTGATGATTCCTTCCAGTTAACTAGTTCGTCGTTCAAAACCCACGGGTCAATAACCATTCCATCACCGAGAACTAAATTACATTCTTTTCTAGTTATTCCAGATGGCAAAAGGTGGAACTTGAGGACTTGGTCACCTAGAACAACAGTATGTCCAGCGTTATTTCCTCCTTGGAATCTAGCCACCCATGTAGCTTGTTCAGCAAGTCTGTCGACTAGTTTTCCTTTCCCTTCATCGCCCCATTGGGCACCTAGAATCACCGTAGCTGGCATGTCTCTCGGCCGAGTCCTTACGCGTACCGTCTTTGAACTATACCATTGAGATAAGAAAAATCATTGTTCGGTTAATGAACAATTTGGTTATTAGATAAACAATCTTTTTTATATCAATCCGATGTTTTCTAGGATGTCGCAGAGACTATTGACACCACACATATGGCTTACAAGGTTACTATTGTACCCTAAACTATGAAGCACGTGTTTAAATACTGTGGGCGGCACTATACAACCTGAGGTTGATTAGATGACGAGTCGAAGCGAAAAGAGAAACGAAGCTAATGCATCTGCTTCCGTATCAAGGAATTACGGGCAGATTGATCCAAACCGAAGAGTACTAGATGGCCACACTAGACCATGTGAAGAATGTGGCTCTGTAGACTGGCAACTTGACCACACTAGAGGCGAAATAGTCTGTAATTCATGTGGCCTAGTAGTCGAAGAAAATGTCATTGACCCTGGAGCGGAGTGGACCAACAGAGATGATACACAAGATCGCTCTAGAGTTGGTCAGCCAACAACATACACTCTAGCCGACAAAGGACTCAATACTACAATCGATGTCAAAGACCTAAATTCTGGTTCTGCTTCTAGACACGGGTTAAATTCTCAAGCAAGAAGGGACTGGAGAAGAAGAAGAGTCATTGATGAAAGGTCCAAGACTAGGAAAAGTCGAGAGAGAAATTTAGTAAAGGCTAATCAAATGATTAGAGACCGCTCTAACTTGCCAAAATCACTGCAAGAAGAAACCGCACGGCTTTACAGAAGACTTAGCGGAGAAGGTTTTGTAACCGGTCGTTCAATTGCTGGTGTTACTGCTGCTTGTACATACTTGGTTGCAAGAGAAGAAGATCTACCACGACAAATTCCGGAAATCGCCGAGTCATACGAAATCGCCGAAAAAGAACTCTCTAGATTGATTCGTCAAGTCTCGAGAAAACTAAACCTACACAAAATAACATCTCCAGACAAGTACTTTGACAGATTCATTTCTGATTTGCAATTACCACCAAACATCCATACACAAGTTAACCACTTGTGGGCTAAAATTCAACCACATGAAGACATTTGGCAAGGTAAGAAGCCTATGGGGGTTGCTGCTGCATTGATTTACAAGTCTGCTTCTGATTCTGGTACTTCCAGAACACAATCTGAAGTTTGTTCGGTAGCAAACATTTCAGAAGTAACCCTCAGAGGATTGCTGAAAATCTTCGAAGGATTGCTCGAAAAACTCGGTGAAGTATCAAAACAATAGTACCCTAAACTTGATGAATCGCTTCACATTAGGATTGTCATGGGATTCAAGGCGAAGGCAAGAAAACACATGTCGAAAGACAGTAAAAAAGAAGATGCCAAGACAAAAAAATCCAATCAAGGCGAATTGTCTTGTGCCATCAAGGGCTGTGACAAATTTGCTGATAAGAGTCTCAAAGGTCGTTCCCTATCATTAGATAATGCCATCGAAATGTGGGGTGAAGGTGCCTTTACTAGTACCAAAGGTAGAGTCCGTGTGTGCAAGAGTTGCTACAGAGCTTGGAAGAAAGAAAATAAAACCGATGATAACTACTGATTCACTTTCAGTTTTTTTCCAGGGGTGTAGAAAAACTAATACTACCGAAGGCTAGAATTTTCACTTTATGCACAGTCGAGTGGTAATTAGAAGTTTAGTCCTACCAGATGGATACATAGCAGCAATGGATGATGGAATGATTAGTTGGAGACCTAATGTCGGCATTAGAAGAAATATCAAACTCGAATTCCCTATCTCAACAATTCTCGCCGTAGGTGGTGCTAATGGAAAATGCGATTCGATATGGTGTGGAGATACTAGAGGCAATATTAGTCAACTAAGTTTACCAATGCTTAGTGTTTTGAAAAAATTCTGCCTCAATTCAAGTAGCATTCGAGCTATTTGTGCAGTTAGTTCTAGTTCAGATAAAATATTAGCTGGAACGTCTGATGGTGAAATTTGGGCATTAGGAAAGGAAATACCTGGTGGAAGTATTAGGCTTTTCAGCATTGGTAGTGCCATAACTAGCATGAAATGCAGTGATGAAAATATTATCATTCAGAGTGGGTGGTCACGCTACACCTTTGATTGGACTGGAAACGAAATTGACCACCATGACCACAATAAAATATTTATCAGCAAGAAAATAAAAAGAGATAATCGAAGGTCAAAGTTACTAAAATTCCAAATCGACAATGGAAATCTGCCTGAATCAGTATTGCTCGACTTACCCGTAGTTGCTTAGGTTTCTTCCCTCTCTTCCAGCGGCCATGGTGGATGTGGTGAATTCCAAATCGCAGTTTGGGCTGGTTTAGGCCAAGATTTTGGGGTTTTTCCGTTATTCTCAACACATGTCTGAAAGAAATCAATGTGCCGTGAAAGTACTTCCTTAACGTGCTTTTTACCTTTTATTGCCGGCCCTTGCATAGGTATTAGTGATTCAAGATCCATCGACCTAATTAATTTCAGACTTGAAAGTAAATCTGTTAGACATCCTGTTGGCAAGTCCCATCTTGAAGGTCGGTCTGCTCTAGGTAATATCGCACCACAAACAATCATATCTTTACTAGGAATATAATACCCTACAGAATCATTACTATGTCCAGGAAGAGGTATCGTACAAACTTGGGTATTTCCTAGAATGAATATTTCATCATCCTCCAAACCAACCGTCTTAGTTGATGGCATGTCCGAATCAAAACGATTTGCCCATGTTGTGAAAAAGTCACCCGATTCTAATGATGCTTGACCATCTTTGTGGATATGTATTGGGCAATTAGAGAAACTTTCCGAAATGTGTTTTGCTGCCCCAGAGCAAGGAAATCTTCGGCCCGTAAGTAGAATTCTTTCGAGGGGTTTATCTTCAAGAATTCCCGAGATTCTCTCCACTTGGAGACTTTGATACCAAGAGGTCCCAGAATCAATAAGTAAATTTCCTGCATTGCCAATAACTACAACTGCGTTGGAATCATGATGAATCCCCGGCAATCGAACCATCCGCATATTGCATGCTCTATGTCAAAGTGTTTCAATAATACGATTTTAGAACTACACTAGTTTATTCAGTATATCGTTTGGTTGTGGTTAAATAGGGGGAGTTGGTCGCAGTCACATGGCCCGTTTTCCAGAAGCAGAGGCACGTCTACTACGCGTTAAAGTCTGCATGAAGTGCAATGCGCGAAATGCATGGAGAGCAACTGTTTGCCGCAAGTGCGGCTATAAGGGTCTAAGGCCAAAGAATATTGAGAGAAAGGGTGTTTGATTTCAACTCATAACCCTATCAATGGCATAATGAATGATATTGGATCGCCAAAGATTGCCATAGGTATTATCACCGGGAAAAGGAATACAAGAAGTGGTAACTTGTAACTTATCCAAACTTCATCGACTCCATGTTGCTCTAGCAATTTGATATCGGATAGTAATTGTTCATCTGTGGGGGTTCTTCTAGGTGCACGTGATTTATTGTAAACCTTAGAAGTCCCATCAGGTAAATCAATTACCGAAGTTAATAGCCATACATGGCTTTGAAACACATTTTCTAGCTTCATTTTACTAGCATGCCAGGACAATCTTAAATCTGAAATTGATGAAATATTCGATTGTAAAATATTCTTAATAAATAGTATTACAGGTATCAATAGGAATGTTAGACCGCCCCACATTAACAATGCGAGTGCTGGAGGTAAAGCGATAACTGAGTCATAAGTGTAGTTAGAAATCAATGGCATAGTATTCCAACTAGGAATTAAAATTGCAACTAACATTAGCGCTTTAGCGTCTGCGCCACCATGTATCAATCTAAACCTCCAGGCTAAATCTATAATGAATATTGTTAGTAATACTGACAAAGTGCTCCACCATAAAGATGCATTTTCACTACTATCTCCAATCAAAACGTCAAGTGGACTTACCTCGCCGTATTTCATAGCCCCTCCGATAATGCCGACTAAAGATATCAAGTACCAAAAACTAACAACGATGTCAATTTTACTTCCTGCTAAAATATCATTTAAACTAGGTCGACCAATGATTGCAGTGGACGCATATGCAACAACTGCAGAGGCAGTGAGGTAAATGCTCCAGTCAGCACTTTGAGCAATTAAATCTAGCGCCCAGATAAATATCGCAGGCTTTACCCACACCATCCAATGCTCATTTGGAACTCGGCGATCCTTGTGATCCATCCATGCAGCCCAGCCCATTACTATCAATAAAACACCAATTCTGGCCCATCCTAGAACATCCTCTGAGGTTAGGCCCATAGAACGCCCTAGTCGGCAATGAACTTAAAGACGGCCACCCTACAGGTTAGTTTAGTGAGGATTGAGGTGTTTACATGGATATCGAAACTCGATTACAACAAGTTGCTACGGTAATTAACCAAATTGACGACCCTAAAGTTCCTAGAAATATTAGAAGACAAGCAAAAGAAGCATGTGAACAGTGGCTATTGAATAAGGGCAAAAAACTCGATGTCCGAATTGCTATGTCCCAATCTAAACTTGAAGAATTATATGAGGACCCAAATATTCCCCCTGAATTTGGAACTCTAATTTTGATGATTAATACAGAATTAGAAAAAATTCTTACTGAAGTTTTGTAATTATTCTTCGGATAATGTAAATTCATCTTGCTTAGGAATTTTCAGTGATAACAAGGCAGCCATTACCATTAAGATACCACATAATAAAAATGCGGTATGATAATCAAATGGTGCTTTTCCATCGACTGTTAAAACCCAGACAAAACCTCCAGTAAGTGGACCAAGAATTCTGGAAAAGGAACTAACCGATTCTTGAGCCCCCATAACAACTCCCAACTCCATGTCTTTCTGTTTGGCAAAACTTGTTAATATCGAGGATGATGACGGTTGGAACAAGCCATTACCCACAGCGATCAAAAGAGCAACAAATCCCAACTGAAGGAATGCATATTCATATTCAGTATATGGAATCAATGTCAAACCAATTCCAGTTAATAAGCAAGAAATCGGTAACAAATTCCTTGAACCAAATTTTCTTGAAAGTGGACCGATTAAAAATCCTTGAGTCAAAATTCCAGCTATTCCAATAACTGCAAAAATCCTGCCGTTTTGGGCCTCATTAAACGATAGACCTCCGCTTTCTACATCCATGCCTGTATACAGTATGAAGACAGCATGCATGATTGTAAATCCAAATACAAATAGCATCGTCATCCAAATTATAATTGATATTGAGCCACTGGTCAAAGTTGAGGAAATATTGCTTATCGATTTCTTGAACCTAATCTTCAAATTGTCATCTGATTTCTTAGTACGTGATTCTTCAGGTAAGGATTCGGGTAAATTCCTATACGCTACAATCAGCGATAAAAGCGATAAAACGCTTGCAGCTAAGCAAGGTAGTAAATATGGGTAAGTATCAAAAATTGTCGATTCAAAATAACTCCACCTAGAGGCTGGATTGGATAGTTCGCCACCAATAAATGGTCCAATAGTGAATCCGAGTCCAAAGGCTGCGCCAATTATTCCCATTCTAGTTGCGAGTTGTTTTGGTGAACTGACATCTCCAATATACGCTCTAGCAACCGCAATATTACCATTGAATACTCCAGCTAGAAATCTTGCCACTAGTGCTATCAGAAGCGTATTAGCAAGACCAAACATCGTGAAAAATACTGTGTTTCCCACTAGTCCGATCATTAATACAGGCCTTCTACCTATTTTGTCAGAAATAGAGCCCCATATTGGAGAAAACAAAAACTGGGCTGCAGAATATGAAGTCATTAGTAGGCCGACCCATATTCCTACCTCGACAATTCCTTGTTCTGCAGCAAGGTCTTCAACTAGATAAGTCAAGAATGGAATCACTATTCCAAATCCGATTAAATCAAT
>PBWC01000006.1 GCA_002729095.1 Methanobacteriota archaeon | reverse complement strand
GCGGCACTGGTGGTCATGGTGATAGCATTGTTTGCCATTCCAATGAATATTCACATTCCATTTGTATGGTCAGACTACACATCCTCAGAACCGTATAAAGCGGGTTTAAGGGCGGCATTTTGGGGTAGCGTCTATGTTGTTGGATACACGATGTTATTTGCTATTCCTCTTTCAATTGGCGCAGCAATTTGGCTAGAAGAGTATGCGCCAAATAATTCGTTCAGAAGAGGAATTCAAGCTCTAATTACTAACCTTGCTGGAGTTCCAGCGATTGTATTCGGGTTATTTGGATTAGCCCTCTTTTTGACTGATAGAGGGATTGGTCTAGGGTTAGGAGGAACCGTGATGACCGCTGGTATGACGATGGCAACCATGGCTATGCCTACAATTGTTATCTCTTCACAAGAGGCGCTTAGGGCAGTTCCACCATCATTACGAAATGCAGCATTTGGTTTAGGATGTACCAAATGGCAAGTGACTAAAGATCACGTATTGCCACATGCGATGCCTGGTATGATGACTGGGACCATTTTAGCTATGTCACGAATTATGGGAGAGGCAGCGCCTCTTATTCTAGTTGGCGCAGTTGCCTCAGTATTTACTGAACCAGACGCCTTCTTTTACGTATCATATCAGTACACTCCATCGTTAGACGGATTTGCTAGCTGGTTCCCCGGTATAGAACCTCACTTGCAAAACATTCCATTATGGGCTGACCGAGGCCCAATGTCTGCAGATCCGGCAGAATATGTTGGACCAGATTCTAATGATAGAGGATTTTACACCGTATTACCAGTTCAAGTATATCGCTGGACAGATATGCCAAAAATAGGATTTAAAGTCGCAGCTGCTGGCGCTTCAATCGTGTTGTTGGGTACTTTAGTTATTGTTAACTCAGCAGCAATTTTACTCCGTGCACACTTTAGGAGGTATTCAAGCACATGACGAAAAAACAAGAAAATACAGAAGATGAAGAAGTCGTTGAAGAGACTGAGGTCAGCGATGCCCACGAATCGTTATTCGAGACACTGCGAGAGCTGATGGCAGCCGACGGGGAAATTTCTGACGAGGAGGAACAACTATTCGCTCAACTAAAACAAATGCTTTCTAACGATTCGGAACAGCTAAAAAAATCTCAAATCCGAGGTATCTTAACCTCGATGTCTAAGATTGATGGCAAAGCGGATTTTGAGGAATCTACAATCATCAAAGAATATTTAGCATCATTACCGGATGAAATGAGCGATGATTCAGATATTCATGAAGAAATACCAGATTCAACAAGAGATTTAGAAATCGATGGCGATGCTCATATGTGGATTCGGGACTTAGATTTACACTATGGCAACGCCCAAGCAATTTACAATGTATCCATCCCATTCAAACGTAACTCAGTGACTGCTCTAATCGGTCCTTCAGGTTGCGGTAAGTCGACTTTATTGCGCTGTTTAAATCGAATGAATGACCTAATCCCAATTTGTAAAGTGGACGGTTCAGTCGAACTTGACGGCGAGGAAATAATGGGACGTAGTGCAGACTTGGTTACCATCCGACGAAGAGTTGGCATGGTATTTCAAAAGCCAAACCCATTCCCTAAATCAATTTATGATAATGTCGCATACGGCGTTAGACTTCATTACACTCCAAGTAGGAGGGAGTTGGATAAAATAGTCGAAGAGTCATTGCGACGGGCGGCAATTTGGGACGAAGTAAACGACCGACTCCACGAGTTGGGCACCAGTCTATCTGGCGGACAACAACAACGACTTTGTATTGCTAGAACAATTGCAGTTGAACCGGAAGTAATTCTTATGGACGAACCTTGTTCAGCATTAGATCCTATTGCTACGGCAAAAATTGAAGAATTAATTTTGGAACTGAAAAAACATTTCACAGTGGTTATTGTTACTCACTCTATGAGCCAAGCTCAACGTGTAAGTGACTATACCGGCTTCATGTACCTCGGCAGACTAGTTGAATTCGACAAGACCTCGAAAATCTTTGGCGACCCATCAAAAGAATTGACTGCTAGGTATATTTCAGGAAGATTTGGTTGATATATATCCTATATACTACGACTTACTTTCTTTGGGGTGAAATATAGTATTCCCCTTGATTAGCCCAAACGGGGCGCTATTTCTGTTACCAGAGGCCACATATTATCGAACGTTATTCATTTCAGATTGCCATCTTGGACTTAAAGGCGTTCAAAGCGATAAACTGTTAGCCTTCTTACAATCTCACGACGCAGAGAAAATCTACCTTGTTGGTGATATTATTGACCACTGGTGCAAAGGAAAGAAGTGGCATTGGACAGAAACTGAAGATCTAATAATACAAAATTTGATTTCAAAAGCCAATAAAGGCACTCAGATTTACTACATACCCGGCAATCATGATGAGGCATTCCGCGATTGGTGTTCAACAAAAATTCATGGCATAGAAATAATAAATCAAGCAGAACACACTACTGCAGACGGTCGAAATCTATGGATAATACACGGAGATGAGTTTGACTTATTTATCAAAAACCATCGCTGGCTGTGCCACTTAGGCCACTTTAGCATTCAATTATTGATGAAAATAAATCGTCCTATTGCTTGGACTAGGAGATTGCTAAAACTGCCGCAGTGGTCATTAGCAACCGCTGCTAGAAGGGCGATGCAAAGAAATTCCAGGACATTCAAAAATTATGTTAATACTGTAACACGAGAAGCAGCGAGACTCGGATATGATGGAGTAGTTTGTGGACATATTCACAAAGCAGAATTCCGAGTAAAAAACGGCGTGGAATATTGGAATGACGGAGATTGGTTGGAATCTTGTACCGCAATTGCAGAAGCAATGGATGGAACAATGGAAATCCTAGAGTATTCTCCAAAAATCTCAACAATCTCTCTACTGAGAGAAAGAGCGAAACAAAACGCAATCAATCAGCCATCCCTCAAAACAGAATTTAGTCTTGATATCAATGAATTAGAGGCGAGTAATGGATTTGTTGCCGAGGTGACTGTATGAACATCGCTTATGCCTTAGCAGGTGAAGGTAGGGGGCATACAACTCGTGCAATCGGTTTAACGGACCGACTGATTGAAGCCGGCCACAACGTACAATTCTTTACTTGTGGCGATGCTGTTGATTTGCTGGAGAACCGGTATGGTGCCGAATCGGTAACTTACCTAGAAACCCCAAGGTTTGTGCTGGGAAAGCGAGGAATTTCCTACCTCGGCACTGCTTATGTTACGGCTAAATTCATCAAAGGCCATCGTAAGAGGGTCAAGGATTGTATAAAGCAATTACAAAACTATCAGCCCGATGTTTTAATTTCAGATTTTGAACCGACTTTTGCCAGAGCAGCAAAAAAGCTCGATATCCCAATAATTTCCTTTAACAGCCAACGTTTCTCAATCGATACAAAACTTGCCGATAGATTATCAATTAGCCAGCGAGTACGACTTTTTCCAGTTAGATTATTGTGTAAAATCTTTACCCCGAAGCCCGCTCTAAGCGTTATTTCAAAGGGCTTTAATTTAGAGCCAAAAAACGATCATGTACATTTAGTTGGTCCTATGCTTAGGCCACAGTTTTTGCCTGGTGCATGGCAGCCACAAGCAACCCATGCTGTTGCTTACATGAGGAAAAGTGTACTTTGCCATTTTGACGCAATAGTGTCTCATGCTAGAAAGAACGGGCTGAAAGTAAAATTATACGGCCACAAACCTGAGGAAATACCAGATGATGTTATTTCTTGCCCAATTTCTAATCAGGGCTTTATTGATGATTTACTTAGTTGTGATTTAATTTATCAAACCGCAGGTAGTCAACTACTCGGTGAAGTGGGGGTCTTAGGGCTTCCATCTCTGTGCATTCCAGAACCTGGCCAAGTTGAGCAAGAGATCAATGCGGTGTTAGCAAGCAAGGCTTATGAGAATGTTGCTATGCTCAATAAACGAAAAATCACCGTAGATGATTTAGAATCTGCACTATTACAGGCTAGCAATAATCCACCAACAATAATCTTCGATAACGGAGTTGAAGGGGCATACAATGCTATTCAGAATTTCCTCGATACGAGGATTACTAACATCGCTTCCTAACATTAGTTAGTTAGTTAAACAGAATAAAATGAGTATACTCGGGGGCCGAAACCCCCGAGTACAATCTCAAGTTTTTTGGGGAACAAAATATGATTTATTTTGTATCAGTTTTCTGCACCAGGGGTAGCTCCAGTGGTGTAAGCCCATACTCCTGTGTTGTCCATAACGTAGACATCATCGGAAGTATCTGGTAGAGCTCCAGAGGTGTGGATTAGATTGCCATTTGCATCATACAACAACACGGTGTCGCCGCCACCAATTCCGAACTTAAATTGTGCATCTCCAGATGGAGAATCATCATTGCAAAGGAGCATGTAGTCTCCTGCGGGAAGTGATGTGCCGGCTGCAAATGTGTATTGATCTGCATGACCAAGGTCTTTGTCGTCAACAAGAACCATACCAGACAAGTCCATTGTCGATGCTCCGTAGTTCCAGATTTCAATCCAGTCTTCGGTGTCTCCACTACCATCAGCGTTCAAGCAAACACCAGCACTACCTTTGTTAGCAACTTCGTTTACAACTAGAGTTACAGAGTAACAGTTGTTTGCTGCACCCGGGGTGGAACCATGTGGGCCAGAGGTTTGTACTCCAGTAGAACAGTCAAATTCTGTTGAACCGGCCTCATCGCCTAGAGTGTCGTAGTCAACTTCACTACCATCTGGAGCTCTCAAGTGAACAGTGTCACCACTACCTTTGATACCAAAGCCAAATTGTTGGGCGTCTGCGCCGCTGCATACGCCTTCACAGAACCACATGTAACCATTGGCAGAAATTGTATCTCCACTAACGAAAACGATGCGCTCGTCGCACTTGGATGTCCCTGCTCCGCCAACGGCATCGCATTCTTCCTTGACTCCCTTGTCGTAGATTTGGAATCCGTCTAGGTCACATTCTGCACCAGCATTGTGAATCTCTATCCAATCTTCAGGAGATCCTCCCCCGTGCATTTCAGAGATACTGATGTCAGCAGCATTACAGGCAGGTGCTCCAGTAGAGCCACCAGTGTTACCACCAGTGTTACCGCCAGTGTTACCGCCAGTGCTAGAAGAACCAGAATCAAGACCTTCGCTTACAGAAGATGCAGTATCAAGGAGTTTGCCCTTTCTTGAATTCAAAACCTTTACAGTAATTTCACAACTGCTTGAATCGCTACAGATATCTACTCCATTTTCAGAAATAGTTACTGCTTCTCCAGTCTCCCAAGAGTTTCCATCAGTCGAGGTTTCAACTATTGTACAAGCTCCAGTAGAGGAACCAGGGTTGCCACAAGTAACAGCAGCTTGCTGGCCGACGGACAGAGTCACGGTTAGTGAAGCCCAACCAATATCTTCACCTTGATTCATAGTTACTACTACTAGCGCATCATCTGTGGCTGCGCTTGGTGTACCTGACGCATCAGAGGCACTAAATGAATACAGATCTAAATCTCCATTAGTATTATCTTCAGCAAGGCCAGAAGCCCAAACATAAAGCACACCAGATAATACTACAGTGATAGCCACCATCAAAATAGTGGCAATAACAGGGCTTACAGCCTGTTCAAACCTATTTTCATTCTCAATTTCTTCTTTAATATTTTTTTTCTTCATTATTTCATCTCCAAAGTTTCCTTTGTGGTCTAACTAATGAAAAGATGTTTAGTATTAAGACCCACGAAGATTATTTATTACTATATTTACATATATACTACTAATTATTCTATAAAGGGGGGATGAATTTATATGGCCGTTTTGTCGTAACTATGGAGAAGTATTACTTCCGTTGCTTCGCTATACTTGCTCTACTAATTTTTACCACACTATCTGGGTGCATTTCCAACGATGAAGGCAACCAAGACTCTAATGGTGATTATCCAATAACTGATGGAAGTACTCAAATCGAACAATCTAGTGGTAATATAAGGATTGCTGGTTCTTCAACTGTGTATCCGCTAGCAACTGGATGGGCGGAGGGTTTTAGGGAAGAAATTGGTTCTATCCAAGTCTCAGTTGCCAGCGGCGGTTCGGGAGTGGGGGCTTCTGCAGTTTGCTCTACCTCTAATGACCATGTCGATATTGGTTCAATGAGTCGAACATTCAAACCAATCGAGGCAACTCTCGAATCCGGCACTAGGTATTTTTCTTGTAAACCAAGCGATATCGTTCTCACCCAAATGCCAATTGCCATGGATGGCGTAACCCTCATTGTTGCCCGTGGCGGTGATGCCGACCGTTGCATACAATCAATTGGCGGCCTTAGCGTTGCACAATTACGTTGGATTTATTCAGATTGGAGTGAAAGTGATTTAGTTTATTCACAATTTGGTGGTCTAGATCTTTCAAGCGTGACTCCAAATAACGATGATGATGGAGTTCGTGAGTGGAAGGATTTGGGCGATACAAGCGATTGTTTGGACCAAGAAATATCACTCTGGGGCCCAGATTTACAATCTGGTACTTATGAATACTTTGGAGAAATGGTATTCTGTACCAAGTGTTTTGCAGGTGAAAGAGATTACCCAGTTGAAGCTTTTGCATCTCAACGCGGTAATGGTTATCAAAACAGTGCCAACGACAACGTCATTGTTAACGGGGTTTCACAAGACGGCGCTGCGATAGGCTTTTTTGGTTATTCTTACTATGAAGCACACCAATCCGTCCTCCATTCTGTGCCAATATCTGCCAATCTAACTCACGGTGCAATTGATGGTATTGAAGATGTAATACATCCGACCATTTCGTCAATTAAGAATCAAACCTATTTTCCTCTCGCAAGAGAAATATATCTCAACATTGATAATTCATCTTGGGCTAAGGTTCTACCTTTCGTGGAATTTGGTTACAGTTCACGAGGACAAGAGATTATTTCAGAAGTAGGCTTTGTTCCACTACCGGAGAGTATTTTCAATGAAGCCATGTCAATACTAGATATTCATGCCAATAACGAATCGGAAACTTCTAACGAAGCACCAACCAATTCAAATGAAGCAACTTCTAACGAAGAAGATGATAACCAAGAGGGATAACAATGAATTACAGTAAAGCGTTTTTGATGATTTTTATGATGCTAAGTTTTGCCTTAGCCGGATGCACCTCTAGTGAAGAAACAGAAACTAGGTATGAAATCCAAGGATACATGATAGTTCATGATTATGATTCACCCCAAAAAGTAGGCTTCAACAAACAAGATGCATTGTTAAACTTGGAGTTTGAATCCAACATGGGGGCTTCGGTAGAATGGGCTAATCTTACAATAAAGGTCGAGGTGGTAAATTCTGATGGAACACAATTTAACAATCCACTCAATGAAACATGCTTACCCCCAACTCTAGTAGAAGTCGAGAACACAGGCTCGGGCAGCCCGAATGTAAGAATTAACGAAATCGTTGCATCGAATGATGCGGGATTACAAGACGAAAACGGCGATTATGATGACTGGCTGGAACTTTACAACCCAGGTGCAGAGCCAATGGATTTGTCCAACTGGAAGATGACTGATGCGTTCGAAGAGTATGTCGCAGGCGGCAAAGAAGGTTACACATTCCCCGCGGGTACTAGCATTCCAGCCGGAGGTTACCTTATTGTTTGGGGCGATGATGAACCAGAGGAAGGACCCTTACACATGAATTTCAAACTCAAATCAGAAGGTGAAATGGTTTCGCTGATAAATCCACAAGGAGAAGTTCACCAAAATATCTCTTGGCCTGCGCTTTCCTCAACAGAATCATATGCCGCAGTTCCAGATGGTTCAGTCAATTTTCAACAAGATCAGACACCAACGGCAAGCCGGACAAACGGTATGATGTCTGGCCAAGACATCAATCCTGAGGCAGGACCTGGTTCCATGGGCACTGGATGCATGATAATACAAGAGGTAGAAGATACAGTCTGGACTTTTGGTGAAAGCATTTTACTGATGGAAGATGGAATAGATATCTGCGGCACAGGAGATCAATTCCCAATTTGTTACGTAAAAATTCACATCGAGCACACAGAATATACTGTACTGATGAATAACGAGGTAAGAGGTTTGACCTGAGGTGAAATTATGAAGCGAAAAGCAATTTTTATTGTAGCAATTTTGTGTACTATGTTTTTGACGGGATGCGTATCTAATGAAAACGAAATAGAGACAGTATCCACTCCACTACCAGATTTTCAAATGAGAGAGTGTGTATTAGATGCAAATAATTCCCGACTTACTTGTGTTGGGGCTAATGGTGTGCCGCTTTCTGTTATGTTAACAGTTGATGCAGGATATATTCAAAATTGTGATTACGAAATTACAAATAGCCAATACCTAGAATTTAGTTGTGATGATAAATCAGTTACTATCGAATATTATCCAGTGGGTGAGCGTCTTATCAACCTGGATTCAGGATGCAAAATTGCCTTGCTAGCCAATGGTGAAGCAATTTTGACATGCTCAGACGACCGTTCGTTAATTCTTGCCGTACAAGGATGTACTTCTTCAACGGTTTTTGAAAGAACTGATATGATGTACAACTCAGAAATTTGTAATGGGCTAACAATCAATTATGGCTCTCCAGCGCAGGGTCAAACCTTATCTGCACGCCTTCTCGGTATGTATGACCATGATGCAGGAACCTTTGGTACATTAGAAATACCAGCTTATGATCCAGTAACTCAACGATTATTTTTGGTAAACGTACTAGAAAAATCAATCGACATTGTAAATATGAGTAACCCTACCCTCCCTGTCCTAGAAGATAGGGTTGACCTTTCCAGAATAGGCGAGCCAAACAGCATCGATATTAGGCATTCTGACGGAACACTTGCGATTGCGGTTCACAAAGAGAGAACTGAATATGAGATAATTAGCGGCATCCAATATCCAATCATTAAGGACGAACCAATGGTTGGTTTAGTTTATTTTATTGACACTTCTGGTAAAGCGTTAGCAATTGTTAACGCTGGATACCAACCAGATATGATTACCTTCACTCCTGATGGTAACACAATTTTAGTTGCCAATGAAGGGCAACCATCAGCAGATTACAAGGCAGACCCAGAAGGTAGTGTGACTATCATAGACGTCAGTGGACCATTGGATGAATTAAATCAAGACGATGTTAAGCATGCATATTTCCACCAATTCGAAAGTCAAAGAGATGAATTGGCCGCACAAGGCATTAGGGTTTTTGGGCCTAGTGCAAACTTGAGCGTAGATTTTGAACCAGAATATATTACGGTTTCACCCGATTCAACCATGGCTTGGGTTGCAATACAGGAAGCTAATGCCGTTGCTGAACTTGATGTAATCAATGGTGAATTTACTAGACTAATGCCACTCGGATTTAAGCCACACTCATCCGGTGCAGCAATCCATAACCCAATGATTTGGGAAGACTCTCCAGTTACAGATACCTCGGGACTTCTGTACCTTGGTGCAGATGAGCAACAGCAGGAAGTTTACGCGTTATTATCCGATAGTAGTTCAGAAATCTCAATCATGAGATATGACGGCATAAACCAACAAATTTCAGTCGACGCTGAACCGTTGGTCACCCTGAATGAGGAAGGTGATTTCGAAGATCTAACCGTTTGTAATGTCGACGATTTGAACGTATTTTTGCTTGGGGATGAAAGCATCCCATCACTGCAAATTTTTGGTGGTGACGGCAACCGCTTGGCAAGATTAGTCCCAGAAAATTTAACCATAGCCCAAGCGAGTGGCAACGATATACCAATACTTCCAGAAGCCATTGCTGAAATCGAGTCGAACAAGGGCTTTGAAGCGGTTGCCTGTCATGAATCAACTGCCTTTGCTATGACGCAGACATCATTGAGCACACCAGGTACTACCGAGCGGTGGATTAGACTGTTGGAAATAGATCTCTCAATTATGGAATTAACAGGGCAATACCTATACCCAGTTGAATTAACAGACGGAGCTTATTCTGCAGGCGGTAAAATGGATAAAGTAACATCTATGGTTGCCATCAATCAAGATGAGTTGCTAGTTATGGAGCGAGACTCACTTACTGGTACGGATGCTAGTAAGTGGGTATTCAGAGTTGATACTTCAGAAGCCACCAACCTACTCGAACTTGAGTCTTCTGTTACCGAAGCAGGTGTTTTAGAAGCGATGTCAATGAATGAGATTAACGATGTAGAAGTCGATGAACCAGTCACCGACCCATCATCTACTATAGTGAGTGATCAAATTGTCATCAATGAGGTAGCAAGTAAGGTGACCACTGGGCCACCAAATCCATTTCAAGATGGCGTAACCGATTCAGATTATATTGAACTATTCAATCCCACATCTACTACGGTTGATTTAACAGGTTGGAAATTCTATGATGATCCAGCAAAATCTTACACTTTTCCATCCGGTTCGTCAATACAAACCAACTCCCACTTGCTGCTGTTTGCCGATGATACCAATGATGGCAACCAAGATTTTGCTGTTACAGTAGATGAGAATGGAGCACATCACTTGCCGATTAAGATTTCATCCGGCGGCGAGTCGGTCACGATGGAAGATTCAGCAGGCAACGTTGTTGATATTGTGAATGTCCCGGCACTAAGCCCTGATACATCATGGGGGCGATTGGTAGATTCTTCGACTATTTTTGGAGTCACAGGTCTCTCACCAGGCAATCCAAACTCTGTTTATGTTGGGGGAGAAGCAGGTCCTACGGCTGCAAGCCAGGGACTTAAGCCGGTTTTGAAATCACCATTCGTTGAACTCGGCGATAGATATGGAGATAAGCCAGAAGGATTAACCATAGTTGGTAATAGCATCTCGGGAGAATTTCAAACAATTTCTAACACCCCCTACATGTTATCAATTGACGATAGTTTGAATTCTGCAGTTAACGATGGGCCACTTACGTTCAACTCACTCGGTACTTTACTTGGTTCCGGGGAAGGAAGCGGTCTAAATTATTGCGCAGCGCACTCGGCGTATTTGGTAGCTGATGACAGCGGGTCAATACACATGATCGACAATCAAGGAACTCCAGTCGATAGTTACACTTCCGGTTCTGACTATGAAGCAGTAACATGTGACGAAAACGGAATAATTTTTGCTGCTGATGAATCGACTACTCAAGTCGAAATTCTTAGTTATTCAACAACCTTCGAAACACATTCAATCGTCTTACTAAGCGATTTACCAGTTGATATTGATGAGGGACAAGGATTAGAATCACTAACCTTCATTCCAAATACGGATCGAGACACAGCATGGCTATCAAACGAATTAGGCTTCCTAGTAGCAGGTAGCCAAACAGATAATGACTTACATGTTTATGCAATATCATCTGATTGGTTGAATAAAACAAACCAACAATTTAGCACTACATCTTTGTCAACAATACCAACTCAGGGCGGTGATATTTCAGGTTTAGATTACATCGGTAATCAACAATTTATTATCGTTCATGATTCATCTGATTTGATTGAAATTAGAGATTTTTCAGGGCAGATGCTCTCAATTCACGAAACCCCAGATAATCTAGAGGACTTAGAAGGAGTCGATTTTTCCATCGATTGTCCAAATAATATCGGCACGATAGCCTATACTGATGACAAATCATTGGAAGTTTTTGTTGCAACGATTACTACTTCCAACTTATGCGATCTTGATAATAACGATGGGCCGATAGATTTACTCAATTTCCTCGTAGACACCGAATCTTGGCAATTCAATCCTGCCGGCGAGTTAAATTTAGCAATCATGACCGATTCTGGACCTACCGATACCAATATCCCGATGGGGTTCGTAAATATTAGATTACATCCACTCGATGCAAGTGATGAAGATGCTTACAATCCAAAGCCCTGGCCAGTTATGTCGATGTATATGCCGGATGGTATAACGTCTTATACAGTCAATGGCGTAACTTACCTGATAACCGGGAATGAGGGGGATCTTCGTGATTACCGGTATTTCAACAGTTCATCAGGAATTTTAGAAATCGGCCTAAATGAAGAAATACGAATTGCTTCGACAAAACTCGATCCAATGCGATTTCCAGATTCTTCTAACATGCAACAAATGAACCAGTTAGGAAGGCTAAATGTGCCAAATAATTGTGGAGACCATGATGGTGATGGCGATTTAGATTATATCTGTGGAGTAGGGGCAAGGTCGTTTTCTATTTGGACAACAGATTTGGAGATGGTATGGGATAGTGGACATGACTT
>PBWC01000086.1 GCA_002729095.1 Methanobacteriota archaeon | reverse complement strand
GGTTCCACTGAATAGCTGATTCCTGGCAGTTGAATAGCCGTAACTCAAGAATATCTTCTCAACTGTTGCCACTGACTCTTCTGAAGTATGAAAGTCATCCGTGCCTATACAAAAGTCTGATCGGGAAGCTGTGGCCGTTGATAATCAGGCAATGGTCATTAGCCAAGAGGGACTCCTCAACAGCCTCTATAAGCTTTTGGTGATGAGGAATGTAATATTGCTCCAGTAATTCCTCACGCTTCGCTTGACTAGGCTGCTCACGTAGCGGCTGACGCAAAGATCCCTAGTGTCGGGTTCACCTCCATCCCTACCTGGCTCATTGGCTCCTGAGAGTCGTCTGAAAAACATTCTGGACCTCAAGCTGACTAACAGGAAACACAATTGCCTCTGCTTCTGGGGAGGTCTGCTAAAAGATCACATCTGTTGCGAGGTCAGTGATCCGGCTCAGCTCTTTCTGAAGTTCCTGATCCGAGAGAAGAAAGTCATTCTCCAGATCATAAGAGATAATAGTGGAGGTCCGCATAACACAATTATATGATATAAGTTCGTTGATTTTTAGATAAAATGCAGACTACTTAGCATTTTTTGGGACAGGTGTCTATCGGCCTGTTGATCGTCAATAAGAAATTGAATTAACAGGTGAAACAAAATTAAATTTTTGAGTTCACTTTTCAAAACACGGGATTGCTTCAACCAAAGCTTTAGTGTAAGGATTCTTAGGACTATTAAAAACCTCTAAACATTTTCCACTTTCAACAATTTTTCCTTGGTTCATTACAATGACTCGATCACACATCAAACGAACCACATTTAAATCATGTGATACGAAAATATAACTCATTCCAAGAACATTTTTTAGTTGATTCAAGAGTTGAAGAATTATCGCTTGGACCGAAACATCAAGTGAGGAAGTTGGTTCGTCTAAAATTAGTAGCTGTGGTTTGACTGAAATAGCTCTAGCAATCCCTACACGAGCTTTCTGACCACCAGAGAGCTGGTGGGGGAAACGATCCAATAAATTAGCGGATAGTCCAACTTGATCAGCTAAGCTACAGATTCGCAATTGTAATTCGTGAGAATCTTTCATTCCCAACAAAAGCTTCAATGGTTCTGCGATGGATTCATGAGCTGTATATCTTGGATTAAGACTATCTGTAGGATCTTGAAAAACCATTTGAATCATCCGGCGCTCTGACTGTTCAACAAAATCCTTAGCACCATAATTAGTAATATTTGTTCCCTTAAAAAATACCTCACCTGAAGTGGGATTAATAAGACGGCTAATCATTTTCGACGTGGTCGATTTGCCGCAACCTGATTCACCAACAAGACCCAAACTTTGCCCTGATTCAAGTTTGAAACTTACATCATCGACAGCTCGATAAGATTTACTATGATAAGAATTTGTTTGCCGAAAAAAAAAATTTTTGAACGAATTGCGTATAGGAAAATCTTTTGTCAAGTTTCTTACATCGAGGAGCGTATGAATTTTTGAGAGTTGAGAAGTAGATATTTTTTTTTCTAAGTGAGAAAATGTTTCACGAATCAGATGTTTTTCTGATGATATTGTTAAATCTTCTAAGCAAGAATTTTGCTTTGGTGATGCGGCAATCAGTTTTTTCGAATATTCGTGTTTAGGACAAGCTAATAAGTCATTTACTGAAGCGGTTTCTACAATTTTCCCGCTTTCCATAACAACAAGGCGATTGCAATAATTAGAAACCAGACCAAGGTCATGAGATATCACAATGACCGCCATATTCCGCTTGAGAGCAAGTTCCTTCACCAAGTCCATTGTGGCTTTCTGAGTTGTTGTATCAAGCCCAGTAGTTGGTTCATCGGCAATTAAGAGCCTTGGGCTACAAGCCAATGCTATAGCTATCATTACCCTTTGACACATACCTCCGGACAATTCAAATGGGTAACTTTTATAGCGCAACTCAGGTTCAAAAATTTTTACTTGGCGCAACAATTCAACAGCTTTTAATTTTGCTGTCTGTCTTGTAGCTAATTGATGCTGTTTTAATACATCCTCGATCTGGTAGCCAACAGGCCTAATGGGATTCAATGCGGCACGAGGATTTTGAAAAATCATTGAGATTTCGCGACCGCGGATATCCTGCATGGTATTCTCTGTTGCTTTAATAATGTCAATGCCATCATACATGACCTGACCACAGACAGGATGCCCTGCACTATCTAACAAGCCCATCACGGAATATGCTGTCACTGATTTACCTGAACCACTTTCACCAACAATTCCTAAAAACTCTCCTTTTGATAAATGAAAATTGATATCATCTACTGCTCTAATAGTACCGTTACGTGTGCGAAATTCGACTGAAAGGCCTTTGATATCTAAAAAATAAGTCTGGTGCATTCTACCCCTAAGTCCTTCTCAGAGGATCAACAATATCTCGCAAACCATCTCCAAGTAAGTTGAAACAAAATACTGCTAACATAAGAGCTGCACCAGGGAAAATAACCAACCACCATTCTCCAGAAATGATATAATTTGATCCTTCTGCAACCATAATTCCCCATTCAGCATTAGGAGGTCTAACTCCAAGTCCAATGAATGAAAGCCCAGCTGCGTTAAGAATCGCCCAGCCCATGTTAAGAGAAACTTGAACCATCAAGGGTGGTAAAATATTTGGCAATATCTGGGTAAATAATATACGAAGATTCCCACTGCCACTCAGTCGTGCAGCATCAACATATCCAATATTTCTCCGTATACTTGTTTCGGCTCTGGAGACCCGAATGTAGAACGGTAGATTAATTATAGCTGTAGCGTAAATGATATTTTCAATTGCATTTCCTAGTGCTGCGACGATACCCATTGCTAGAACAAATAAAGGAAAAGCCATGATAGCATCGGAGATTCTTCCAATTACACGATTAGTCCATCCACCCCAAAAGCCTGCCGCACCTCCGAGTGCACACCCCACGCAAAAGGATATTGCAACTGCTGAAAATGCGATACCTAAGTCTAATCTGGTGGCAACAATCACTCTACTAAAGACGTCACGACCTAAATGATCAGTACCGAAAAGATATGATAAACTTGGGGGCTCAAGGGCATTAGTTGCATTTGTCTTTATCGGATCATGGGGTGCGATTGAAGGACCTACCAGAGCCAACAAAATGATAAGCGTAAATAAAGAGAAGGCTAGCAATGTAACGGGATTTTCTCTGATGACATAAATCAAGTGATTCAAACGCCGGTTCGTAAATGCAACTTTAGTCATCAAAGCCTACTCGTGGATCAATCAGAGTTAAAATGATATCAATCGTGAGATTTACAAAGACGAAAAGTAGAGCCATAGTCAGTACAAAGCCTTGCACAGCTGCATAATCTGATGCTATCAAAGCTTCTATTGCATATAATCCTACTCCTGGCCAAGAAAATACCTTTTCAACGAGAACGTTTGCTCCTAGTAGAAAAGAAAACACCATTCCCAATGTCGTAAATATTGGCAATGCGGAATTTTGGAGAGCATAAGTTAGGAGGATTTTTTTTCTAGACAACCCGCTGGCTCTAGCTGTGCGAACATAATCGCTTTTTAGAGCACCTAACATTGCTGACCTTGTCATCCGTGCGATTGGAGCCAAAGCAAATAGACCCAGAGTAGCTGCAGGCAAAATCAATTGAGCCAACGAAGCAAAAAAGGTTTCTGATTCGTTAGCTAATAAACTATCAATGGTGTAGAAGCCTGTTACAGGTGGAGGGGAGAGAACAAGAATATCTATTCGCCCTATTGGAGATGGAGCCCACCCCAAAAGAAAGTAGAATATGTAGACAAGGAATAATCCGGTAAAGAAGATAGGTAAAGAAACCCCAGCAGTTACCAAAATTCTACAAAAGTGGTCTATCCAACTATCTTTGTGGTTTGCTGCAGCAATTCCAAGAGGAACAGCTGCAGCTATGGAAAGGATCAAACCAAATATAGTCAATTCTAAAGAGGCAGGTAGTCTGGCTAGAAGTTCATCCGTGACGGGTTGACCAGTTGTCAAAGATATGCCCCAGTCACCTTCAATCAAATTAATAATATATATATAAAACTGCTCAAGCCAACTTCGGTCCAGCCCCAAGGAACGACGCATCTGCTCAATCGATTCTTTGTCTGCCATATCACCAGCAAAATAGACAGCCGGGTCCCCTGGCAGCATCCTAGTAAGGATGAATGACAAGATAATGACAACCAGTACAGATGGAATTGCTTGTGCTAAACGACCTGTTATTTGAAACAGTTTGGGTGTCATATCTTGGGTACTTACGATTTTGTAATACTCCTGCAATCTAATTGACGGTGAAACCAGGATGCGTAGCCATTGACATTTTTCTGCATTGCTGAGTCTAAAAAGGGTTGATATAGTGGTATACGAGGAACATCTTCAAAAGCAATTGCAATCATTTCCTTAACGTTGGTTTCATATTGGGGATCATCTGTAGACATATGCATTGTATCATCTACAAGATTCTCTACCTTTGTATTCTTATAGTTTGAGGAATTGAATAAATGTCCGTTCTTGTATGCCCAAAAGAAATAGTAATCTGGATAATTTAGCCATCCTCCGAAATTTTCAAGGTGCATTGGTAGTCGCTTTTCAACAAGAGCTGCGGTTCGCCAATTGGCACCGGGAATTTTATTCAATTTAACCTTAATACCAATTTTTCCTAACGATTCTTGAATCAGTAGCGAAGTTGGTTCTTGCCAATCAGCAAGACCCAAATTAAAAGATAAAGTCGTTTCAAAGCCGTTCTTCAGGCCAGCTTCTGCTAACAACTCTTTTGCTTTTTCAAGATTTGTACTGTAAGGAAATGGTTGGGGCCATGTAATATTTGTTGGTATCTTTTCACTACCACCAAACATTGGTTTACCACGTCCGTAAGCTGCAGCCGATATAATATCTTCATAAGGGAGCGCGTATGCTATTGCTTGGCGCACTTTAATGTTGTCATATGGTTTGTAGTCAAGATTAAGTGCAAGAACATGTAGACAGTTATCGATCGGAGCACCGGATACAGTAACTTTTCCTTCTGATTTAAATTCTTTAGCATCTTTAGCAGCTACATTCATATATAAATCAGCATCACCTCGTTCCGTAAGCGCACGACGAGTAGACGCGGACGGGATCTCGCGAACTATGACACGCTTAACACCTGGTTTTGGTCCTAGTAGCCAATTATCGTTCCTTTCGTAAATAAACTGTTGGCCCGGATCCCATCTAACAATTTTAAAAGCACCTGAACCTGCTGGATTTTTATGTAGGTATTCGGTGGACCAAGGATCATCATCAGTCGCGTAATTTTTAGCAACTTTTGAGTTAATTATGAATGGTATAGGGACTGCTAAATCAGGAAGTGTAAGTTTAGATGATTTTGGAGTGTCAACCCTGAAAGTCATTTCATCAATCACTACAAATTGTTCAGGTGAAGTCATTGAACCTGCCTTCATTTGAACAGCTGGGAAACCTCCCAAACTAACTGCTCGATCAAAAGACCACTTCACGTCGTAAGCAGTAACCGGAGTTCCATCCCAAAAAATAGCATCAGGGTTGATTTTAAAGGTTAATGACCTACCGTCATTGGAAACGACCCAAGACTCAGCTACTTCTGGCTCAATCTTGGTAGAATCGTAAGCTAAAGATCCGTCTTCGAGTTCTTTGACTCCAAATCGTACTAATCGATCATATATATTTACTGTCACTTGGTAACTTGGCCTATTAGTCCCCTTCCGGTGAAGGTCCAAACTATTAATTCCACTACCGGATACTACAATCAAAGTATTATTATTTCCTGAAGCTTCCGCTGGCACATATTTTAGAAACGGAATTAATGAAGCACCGGACGCGACACCCAATGTTTTCAAAAATTTACGACGTTGCATGGTGTGACTCCTTTGTCATTTAATCAATTGGTAATTTTTTAGAATTTAAATAGTTGCGCCATCCACCGTATGCGGTGATGTTTTCTGCGTCTACTATTGCGGCCGCCTCGCAAACAAATCCATTAACTTGAGAGCCGTCTTCAACAAAAATCGTTCCGAGTCCAAGTGGGCTAGGAACAGTTTTGAGCAAAATTCCAATTTTGCTTGTTGGCAAAACCCATATTTCAATTTCTATTGATGCTCCATCGGTTTTCCGAACTAAGCCTGGTCGGAATGGAGGTCCTCCAACTAGTTTATACAAATGGTAGTTTTCGGATGTTCTTGTAGTTTTAACAAAACGGCCTTCAATATCTGTAAGCTGATAGTTAAGAGGTAGACCCGACATATGGGCACCAACAACTGCAATTTCAATTTCATCAGGGCCTTTTATCCTGGTTTTTAGATTTAAGTCCGGATGTTTCCAATCTTTTGCGCCTAATGGGGCACATTCGTGTTTTTGCAGAGACGCTGCCACAGATGCAATACGTTCATCGTCACCAGCTTTACCTATTAAAGTTACACTGCCTGGTAAATTATCCTGCCGCATAGCGGTTGGTACTGTAATCGCACATAGATCAAGTAGATTGACAAAATTTGTGTACGTTCCTAATTGTGTGTTCAATCCGATAGGATCGGCTCTCAAATCTTCGAGAGTGAAGTATTTTGGTACTGATGGAACACACAGCATATCTATATCATTCAGTATTTCTTTAATTTGAATAGTTAATTCTTGTAACCGATATTGTGCCTTAAAAGTATCTGTAGCAGAAAATTTAAGTGCATTTTCTATTACTTTAAGCGTTACTGGATGTAAGGCTGCTGGGTTTTCTTCTATAATTTTCTCAACCGTAATATGCCTTTCAGCGATCCACGGACCATCATATAGCATTGCCGCAGCCTGGAAGAAAGGTTCAAAGTCTAACTCATAAATTTTACCACCTAGCATTTCAATACTAATCAGTGAATCATCAAACATTTTAGCTTGTCGAATATCTCC
>PBWC01000005.1 GCA_002729095.1 Methanobacteriota archaeon | reverse complement strand
TTATTACCAATTTTCTCATTCCATCTATTAGATGTGTCAGGTCTGGGGATAGGGTCAACCAACAATTTAACATAATCATGTCAAGGATTGTCGATTATCTTTTTAGTTGGATCTTTTTCAGAGATTTGACCCCTAATCATGACGATAGTGTCTTCAACAATTTGATAAGCTGTACTTAAATCACAAGCAATATATAGAAAAGAGATCTTCTAATATCCTCTCAACTTCTTAGATCGATTATCATTGCTCTCAGTGAGGCATCAACCGCGTCTTTGACCACCACTCAACTGATAAAATCAGCTACTTAGCAAACGTGAAAAAAATATGCACTAAGACAACTGTTACACAATCAGATTTTATGAACGTAAATTACTGAAGGTATTAATGAAGTTTGAAGTATGTTGCTGGCACACTGAAAACGTACTCAGTCATGTCTAGTCAGGAAACAATCTTAAGGATTAGAGGGCTAAAGACCTACTTCCCTGTCAGAAAAGGACTACTGAGAACTGTAGCTGCTCATGTCAAAGCAGTTGACGGGGTAGATCTGGAGATCTATCGAGGAGAAACACTTGGACTAGTCGGTGAGAGTGGCTGCGGCAAAACTACCCTAGGGAAATCCATCATTCAACTTGTTGGTGCTGTTAGTGGACAAATCCTCTATCAGGAAGAGAGTCAGACCTACGATCTGCTGAATCTGAGCCCTGAAGAGTTCAAACACATTCGTCAGAAAATCCAGATCGTCTTTCAAGATCCACACTCTTCGCTTAATCCGGCCTTTACTGTTTTTGGATCTCTGCAAGACCCGCTCAAACTCTATGGAGTCAAGAACAAGACCGAGCGCCGTAAGATCATTGGAGATCTGCTGGAAGCGGTCAACATGCGCAGAGAGCAGATGGATAACTACCCCCACGAATTTTCGGGCGGACAACGGCAACGCATTGGAATTGCGCGGGCATTGTGTGTCGATCCAGAAGTTGTCATCTGCGATGAAGCAGTCAGCGCGCTTGATGTCTCAATCCAAGCCCAAGTACTTCAACTGCTGCAAGAGATTAAGCAAGCAAGAGGCTTGACCTACATATTTATCACCCATGACCTAAGCGTGGTCGAATACATCAGCGATCGGGTTGCCGTAATGTACCTGGGAAAGATCGTTGAATTGGCAGAGAGTGAGGCTCTCTACCATACACCGCGCCACCCCTACACCCAGGCGTTGTTGTCGGCCATTCCGATTGCAGATCTTGATCGTAAGAGTAAACGAATTGTGCTGGAAGGTGACGTTCCCAATCCAGTTTCTCCTCCGTCAGGCTGCTCCTTTCATCCACGCTGTCCAAAATTCAAATCACTCTCAGAACCTGAGAAACAACGTTGCACGGGAGAAACTCCTCAACTCAACGATGCTGCCTATTTTGAACAACCTCATCTGGTTTCCTGCCACTATCCCGACTGAGTTAACATGGATTTTCAAGAACTGAAGCATACTCTCTACAGCGCTGTAATTTCTGACACCCTTGATAGCATGGGCTACCTGAATCAGGTACTGAGTTCAGGCATTCGTCCCCTTGATGATAGCATGATCCTTTGTGGGCTTGCACGAGTCGGCATCTACATGAAGATTTATCACGATGATGAAAAAGTGAATGTCTACGAGCATGAGATCGCTTTAATCGATAGCCTTCAGCCCAATGAAGTAGCGGTGTTGCTCTGTCATCAACACCATGAGATTGCTCCTTGGGGAGAGCTACTATCTACGCGATCCCAGTACCTAAAAGCAGGTGGTTGTCTGACAGATGGATCCGTTCGGGACGTAAAGCGTATTCGCCATATGAACTTTTCTGTATTTGCTGGAAACATAGGGCCTCTCGACAGTAAGCATCGTGGCAAGCTGATGTGGTACGACGTGCCCGGAAAAATTCATGGAGTAGATGTCAACAGTGGAGATTTCGTCTTTGGTGACGTGGATGGGGTGGTGATCGTACCCCAGAAAATCAAGGCAGAAGTCGTAGGGAAAGCTCTGCAGAAAGCACAGGAAGAGAACCAGGTGCGTGTCATGTTGGAGAACGGAGTGAGCCTAGCCAAGGCCTTTGAAAGGCATGGAATTCTGTGAGTAACGGACAACTAAGGAAAATCAGCACAGTGATCAAGGTTATTCAAAGGTAGCCAGATTTGTGGGAATTGCTTATTTTAATCAAAGAGTAAACAGCCGTAGAGACGTTGCAGTTGGTAATCGAAGGTAATAGCCTAAGAATTTTTATTATAGTCTAATCTGCAGCAACATTGCGCTAGATAATCCCAGAATAAAATTGATCTATATCTAATTCAATCAACAAGACCTACCACCGACACTCTAATGGTAATAACATTTGCCAATAATTTACTAAAAAGCTAGAAGATTATAGTCTGATTTAGCAACATAGGTCAGAATTGATCGAATTTGAAAATTGCATCGGGAAAAAACAAACATAATTGATGCTAAAATTATACTACAATCATCTGTGAGAACTTAACTATTTATTCAGGAGTTTCTGATCTTTGTTATAACTCGTGGCACTAAAATAGAAATCGTAATCAACAACAATATCTTCTTCAAATCAATCTATAACTTCAATAAGAGATTTCATTGCCAGTCCGAAAAACTTTGGAAATTTAGAGTTCACTTCTTCAAGAGACTACAGAAGCTGCAGACTGTATCTTCTACATCTCCGTATTTGGACACTAATAGTATTGTAATTCACTTACCCCTCGACATAGATATTTAATGAAGTAAATGTGTTTACGTTACTACCTTATTAAAATAGTTTTGGAGATTCATCTAATCATATCTAAGTCACGATCAAAAACTGATAACAGATTCTAACAATAGATAAGCTCATATAAATGAATTTAGAAATTAAATTTATTTACTAACCACTAAAATTGAGATGAAAGATGGGAATAATAAGATACTTAAACAAGGAAAATAAAACTTTTTATGGTGTAATACAGGATAAGAATTTGGTAAATAGAATTGAGGGAAATATTTATGAAGATTACGTAGAGACTCAACAAAAAGATGAAATAATTAAAATTTTAGCGCCAATTATACCTAAAGACATATTCTGTATTGGACTCAACTATAAGAAGCATGCAGAAGAGAGTAATACCAAAATTCCAGATTATCCCGTAGTTTTTATGAAAAACACTGGATCAGTAAACAATCCCGGAGATAGTATAAGAATACCAAGAAAATTGGGTAGCAGTAAGGTAGACTATGAGTGTGAACTAGCAGTAGTGATTAAGAAAGAGTGCTACAATGTCAGTAGAGACAAAGCATACGAGTATGTACTAGGTTACACTTGTGCGAACGATGTGAGTGCGAGAGATTGGCAGGGAGAGTTCGGAGGTGGTCAATGGGTGCGCGGTAAAACATTCGCAACTTTTTGTCCGATTGGACCTTCAATTATAACTCATGAAGAGATTGTAGATCCACATAACTTAAAAATTAAAACTATTTTGAACCAAGAAGAAATGCAGAACTGGAATACCAATGATATGATATTTGACATACCACATCTCATAGAATTTTTGAGCGGTAGTACTGTTTTGCGACCTGGCACGCTTATACTAACAGGTACACCACATGGGGTTGGTGCCGCAAGGAACCCTCAAGTTTTTCTCAAGGAAGGTGATAAAGTTACGGTTGAAATAGAGAAAATTGGCTCATTACAAAATGAAGTTGTGAATGAGGTTAATGAATGATGCTTGCGGAAAAATACTTTACGATTCATAAGACTCAGATATTTTCGTGCATGTGAACGAATTTAAATACTTACTGCACTACAATCCAAACTTCACCCACTGCTCAGAAGTATGTCGAGATCAGGACCCGATAAGGGAAGTTGAACCCATTTGGAATCTAAATTGTGTGAAGCGTGAAAGCCAATGATAGTTTCTAAAGAATAGAGCGCTTCTTTAGGGTCGTAAACTAGACTTTCTTTACCGTCCAAATAGTTAACAATATTTTCTACGGCGTTATCCATACTAGTACTATTTCCCTGAACATCGACAAGGTTCTGATCTTCAGAATTCCAATATCCATATTTTGCGGTTAATCCACCAGTTATCAAGTAGCCAAATTCACAATTGATTTTTATGTGGAAGGGAACTTGGCTTTTGGCAGGTGCGTTGACAGTTACTAAAGTTTGCTCACCTAGGTCAATGCAACCCCAAGCGCCTGGATCATCAAATTCTTGGCCCCTACAGTCAGGTTTTTTTGTGCTGTCTAATCTGCCTGATACAGCTTTAGGCAGCATCGATGAGAGCATAAAAATAGCATCGATGACGTGGGTGCCAACATTGCCCAGCCTACCGCTCGCCCACTCTGCAGTTATGGACGTAATCTTGCCAAGTTTTCCACTCTCAATTAAAGACTTGGAAAATTGATAGTTAGAGTTGAATCTTCGTTGATGATTGATTATCAGCGAACAACCTGCAGCGGCACATTTATCGAACATTCGCTTTGCACCTGAAAGAGTGCTTGCGATTGGTTTCTCACAATAAATAATTTTAATGCCGGCTTCAACGGAGGCTAAAACAATTTCCTCGTGATACGGAGTATAAGTAGCTACGCTGATTATATCGATTTGCTCACCCCGTAACATATCTTGCCAATCCTCATAGACCCTAGCACCACATTTATCTTTGAAGCGACTCCTGCGACCTGAATCTCGACTTGAGCCAGAAATCAAATTGATCCTAGCATTTTTCTCATAAGCCGAAAAGTGTGTACCATCCAAGTTTACAACCTTCTGGCCCAACTTGTCTCCTGAGACCTGATCACCTGCACCGATGAAACCCAAACCAGCTATAGCCGCCCTGTAAATCTTCATATCACACACAGTTTTCGTAAGATTTGCCTCGTACCTGACAAAATTTCGGCATTTTTGGAGCGTCAGTAATTCTATCGTCTTTCCAAGAGAGAGCCCTCATGTAGTGAGCTGCATAACCTCGTCTTCGACTAGAGGATAGATTTCTTCCGCTACCATGCACCAATAAACTATGATGAAAGCTGACGCTACCAGGTGTCAATTCGATATCTTGGATTTTCCACTGATTAAAATTCAGTAAGGGAAGAAATTTTTCCATCTTTTTTTCACGAGAATCATAATCGAGTCCGAGAGTTCCAAACCTGTGTGAACCAGGTATAAATTTTAAACATCCGTTTTCCAAGGTAGCGTTGTCAAGTGCCGTCCAAGCAGTAATCAAATCTTTGGGGAAAATATCTTTCCACGAAGCGGAGTCTTGGTGCCAATATATCTCAGATCCTACCTCAGGATTTTTCATAAATAATTGATCACCATACAGCTTAATATCATTTGTTTCCAGAAGTTGGGAAACAACATCCACAATCTTCTCATTAATTACATGTTTCCAAAAAGTTTGATCATAGACAGCAATATCATACAGCTTTCTTAAAGTTAGGTTTTTTTCTGAACATAATTTGATATCGATATCTGGCTCAACTTGAGTACTAGAGTTTGGAACGTGATCAACTTTATTGTCACCTATCAACTCTGATTGATGCTTTAGCCGTTCAATCTGATCGCCACTGATTAGACCCTCAACCACCAGGTAGCCGTTTCTAAAATAAGAAGCTTTCTGAGCTTCAGTCAAAGTAAATTTCATACTAAATCCACGAAAAATTTCCAGAAACAATTTCTCCACTTGCTTGCACAAAATAATTAGAATAGTTATTCAAAAAGACTTCTTTGGAGGTAATCGAAGACTGCTCTGCAGCAAAAAGTATTTCCATAATATGTTTGCCCCAATCACCGTGGGTAGAAGGCTCCAGATCTTTTGTAATAGATTCGTTGAAATATAGCCACTCATTGTGAGCCTCATTTGGAGGATCATCAAATGCAATGTCAGCCCATTCTTCATTTTTTCCAAGTTTAACATATTTTTCTGGATGTTGAGCAAACCTCAAAGAACCTTTGGTTCCAATTACGTAGCATTCACCATTAAAAGCTCCGTTGAGATAACCTATAGCCTGTGCATGCCCAGTAACACCATTTTTATATCTTATAAATGCTGAACCATAATCGTCTGCTGCCTGATATCTGGATTTATTTCCGACGCTGGCACTCACAGAAGAAGCTTGAGAACCAATAACCCAAGATAATCTATCAACAACATGTACCCCATTCGTTAACCACATGCCCCCACCGTGATATCGGCTCCGGTACTGGGGCCTGCGATTAGAATAATCATCGGCACTACTACCCCAATTTTTGTTCATAAAACACAAAGCTGATACAATAGGACCGATCTCATTAGAATCAAGAATTTCTTTAGCTTTAATACTCGTACCATAGTACCGCTGACTGAGCCCTACTTGGAGCTTCACATTATTGCTTTGAGCAGCCAAAATCATTTCATCGCATTGTTCGAGACTTAGCGCCATTGGCTTTTCTACTAGAACGTGTTTACCCGCATTGCAGCAATCAATAGTTAATTTATGATGAAGTTGGTGACCAAGAGTAATAACAACGGCATCAATCTCATCATCCTTGATTAGCTCCAAATGACTATTGTAAGATTTGTCGATGCCGTAATCATTTTTAAATTTTGCACAGAGATGCTCTTGTGGATCAGCAACTGCCACAAGTCTCAAATTATTTGATAGAATTGCTTTGCAGTGACTAGTCGCGCGACCACCAAGGCCGATAACGCCAACCCGGATTTTCTTCATATAACTAGGATGGTTGTAGGTGACAAGAAACAAAGTGAGAGTTTGATCCACTCAGACTTCTAAGTAGGGGCTTTTCAATTTTACAAATGTCCATTGCATACCTGCAACGAGGGTGAAAATGACAGCCTGAAGGAGGATTGGAGGGATCAGGTACATCACCTTCAAGAATTATTTTTTCTCTACCTTTCAGACTTGTTACTGGAACAGAAGAAACTAAAGCCTCAGTGTAAGGATGCTTAGATCCATTAACCAAATTTTCGGTATCAAGGATTTCAACTATCTCTCCCAAATACATCACAGCAACTCTGTTACTCAAGTATTCTACCACGCTAATGTCATGAGTGATAAATATGTATGTCAGGTTGCGTTCTTTCTGAAGACTGAGAAGAAGTTCTAATACTTGAGCTTGGATAGAAACATCAAGAGCGGAAACGGGCTCATCACATATTACAACTTCTGGATCGAGGCTTAGAGCACGAGCGATTCCAATTCTTTGTCTCTGACCACCACTAAATTCGTGAGGATATCTGTTGATATAATCGGGATCTAGATTAACAGCTGAAAGAATATTATTAATCTTATCTATTGGATTATCTATTTTATGAATTTTCAATGGTTCAATAAGAGTCTTTCTAATTGTCACACTTGGATTAAGAGAGGAGTAAGGATCTTGGAAAATCA
>PBWC01000004.1 GCA_002729095.1 Methanobacteriota archaeon | reverse complement strand
TTATTAAGGGGCATTGTCTTATGATTGCCAATATATTATTCTATGATCTATTTAGTTAGTCAGGAATCAGTCTTCTGTAGTCGTTATATCAGTATATTCAACGATTCTAGGATCTGCTGAATTATTAATTAATTGTAGAACATCCATAAACTGTTGAGTTGTATCACACTTTACTTTTCTCTTCTGTCCATCATCACTGTATAACATAAATGTTTTTTTGCAAACATCTATCGTTATATTCTCTAAAAACTCGTCTGAATAAGTCATAGAACGATTATAGTTGAATTTATTTAGAAAGTCAAACGTTGAGGTCATTGACATAATACCAAGTGACCGCCACTCTTTTCTTTCCACTTGTAACCTGTGTACCACAGTGTGGGAAGCACCAATTAGATGGAAATATTAGAGCATGTCCAACTGGTGGTTTATATTCTTGACGAGGAAACTTAGTTGTACCACCCTCAAAATCATCACTTAAATATAAAATAATAGATATTTTTCTATGATACTCCTTTGAATCGGGCATAGGTGAAGCATCAGTATGCCATGTATATTTTTGATTCTCAACATATTCTAACACTTGAATAAACTCTCTTTCTGATGTAGTCATGTATCCACCAGGAACTGGATATCCATCAAATGTTGGATGAATCTTCATCAATCTCTCACGATATTCAAGTAAAGCATTATTCATGCCTTCGTGAATTACCTTTGCTACCTCTTCCTCATTTTTCAAATATGCGACAGTGCTTGATCTAATCTCTGGATCAACTCTAGCACTAAGATGACCAGTTCCATCATCAGCAAAACCTATCATGCACACTTGAAATTCTTTTTTGTCTAGTTCTGCGTTAACAAATTTCACCTGTTCGGGTGTAAGAACCTCAATTATTTGAATTAAGTCGTTCATAGTTAGATTACAATATTAAAATTAAATACTAAAGAAATTCTTGGTTGATCTGAGTGATTTCTAGTCACTGCGTGGTCTAAAGTGCCTGGAAATATAAGAAATTTACCCTCCTCTGGAGTAAAAGAGCGTGTATCTCCTCGACCATATCTTTGATGAGTGAACCAATTAGGGTAGAATACAATATCACCTGACCCTTTAGGTGTAGAAACATAAAATACAGAAGATATATCATCTGGATAATGATCGTGTAAATTAGTGCTCATATTTTTATGGTGCACATGACACCATTTTCTACATAATTCTATTTTTAATCCAGTCGCATGATTGAATGAATTTGATATTTCAGTTGCAATTTCATTTATAATCGGTAAGTCAGGACACTTTGACGTATCTCCTGCTAAATCAAAAGATTTTAAATTTTCTAATCCTAAAATAATATCAGAAAGACCTTTTAAATTTAATTCTGACTCTCCTTCAAGGACATCAATCTTAGAGATTGTATGTGTTGCTAACATTCTATGATGGTTTAGTCGGCCAATTTGGATTTGCAGGATCACTAGTATTCGCAGGTAAATCTCTCAATGCTTTTCTATATGTAACCCACTCTGCTTTTTTTGAATCACTTAATCCAATATCTCCTAGTTGTGTGAAATCTGAAAATAATAATAAACTATCTCTCTCACTCCTTAGTTTTTCCCAAAGGAAAGATGATTCGGAGGTGTATTCATCATCCAAATCTTTTTTTCGTTGGATTTCATTATTAAAAGTAGTTTCTGCCTGAGAGTATATTCCAATGGATGATATACTTAAATTAGGTTTTCCATCATTATACTCGATCTCACCCGAAGAACCATCCCAATGAACCGCATGGACATCAGAGGGTATCCAAGACATATCGGTTCCAATCCCACTTAAAATGGTTGATCCTATACCAATAACTTTGTCTGATGGTATTATTACTAAATTCATAATTCGCCTCCCTCTAATCTATCCATTGGTTCTTCTATTTTTTTCATATTTATTGTAGTGGATATCCTATTTAAAGTTTCATTTCTAAATGATTCGACAGCAGCACCAGTTTGTCTTTGTTGCTGAGAATTTTCAATCATCAACATAGGCAACCAAGTTACAGCACATCCCCATTCATCAACTGGTTCACCAGTTTGAGGATGATTACCTCTGATTTGAGTAAACCATGAGCATTGTAAACCAATACAGTCTTTACCAATCAAAGGACAAAATTTTCCTTGCTCAAGTTTCATATTAATTCTTCTGAGCTATTATAACATCTGTATAAGCAACATTCAAGTTAAAGTTAGGATTTGTAAATCCGTGATTGTGTGCACTACCGCCACCAGTGTTTGAGGAAGTGGGAGCATAGTGATTACCTCCAATATGAACCTGACGATATCCACTACCAGCAGTATACCAGTTACCTTGTGGTTGATTAGAAAGACTACCAGAACTTCGACTACCATCAATTGCAGATTCGTTTCTTGTCCACACATTGTGGAAGTGAGCTGCTAACTGTGTTGTAGTTAGAGTATGGTTAGATACAGAACCATTTGCTGTAGTTACTGTGCTGTTTAGTACATTTGTAAACCCATTACTACCACCAGACCCTACGGTTCCAGTTACGATTCTCAATGCTCTATTGTTTACACCTGATGTTACTTTTGTCCAACCAGATGGTGCTGATGTTTGTTGAAATAACATTCTTGTTCCAGATGTAAATACTGTTCCAGTAGTTCCTGTATTACCCTGATTTCCCTGAGCACCTGTTGCTCCTTGAGCACCTGTTGCTCCTTGAGCACCTGTAGTTGCATTTCCTGAAGCTCCTTGAGCACCTGCAGAACCCTGAGCACCAGTTGACCCACCAGATCCAGTTGCACCCTGTGCACCTGTTGCACCCTGTGCACCTGTTCCACCACCTGCACCACCCTGTCCTTGATGACCTTGTGCACCTTGTGCACCAGTGGATCCTGTGCCTGTCGCACCTTGATGACCTTGAGCACCTTGAGCACCTGTAGATCCTGTCGCACCTTGAGCACCTGTAGCACCGACATTACCATTTGCTCCTTGATGACCTTGTGCTCCCTGAGCTCCCTGAGCACCTGTAGCACCAGTAGTGCCTTGAGCACCAGTATTACCATTTGCACCCTGAGCACCCTGAGCACCCTGAGCACCTGCAGCTCCTTGTGCACCCACAGCACCCTGAGCACCTGTTGCTCCCGTAGCACCTTGAGCACCCTGAGCACCAGCGGCTCCTTGTGCACCAGCAGCACCTTGAGCACCTTGACCAGCATTAGTTCCAGATTGTCCCTGATGTCCCTGATGACCTTGAGCACCCTGATTTCCTTGAGCACCCGTTGCACCTGTAGTTCCTTGAGAACCTTGAGCACCAGTAGGTCCTGTAGATCCTGTATTACCTTGATGACCCTGTGCACCTTGAGCACCTTGTGCAGCAGTAGCACCTTGAACACCTTGATGACCTTGAGCACCCTGAGCACCTGTTGGTCCTGCAGATCCTGTGTTACCTTGATGTCCTTGAGCACCTTGTGCTCCTACTGCAGAAGATCTTCTCCAACTTGTACCATCCCATGTCCATGTGATTCCATTTGCAGTGTAATTATCACCGTTGTTTGGACTATTTGGGAAATCGAATGCTGCCATAATTTATATATTAAGTTTTCATGATATAACAAAGAGCATAATATGGTGGTCTATTTTCAACAGAGGATCCACTTCCAGTTGATCCAGTGGTACCACTAACAGGATGACTGTGTGAAGCATCCATACTAAAACCAGCAGTAGGACTATTAGATGCACTTCCTGTTACAGGTGAGTTTCCAGTGTTATATTTTGAAAATACACCAGTTGCACCTCCAGCCACGTTATAACATTCTGATATTTTTGTAACATTACCTGTTATGGATACATTAGATGCTGCTAATGATCCATCTCCGTGAGTGTGAGCAGGTAATTGACTAGTGGTTATATTGACATGTGTGTGTCCACCCTGTGCACCTACTGAATAACTGCTTCCAGCACCAGTAACAAATCTATCTCTCAAATCTGGTGTACCATTGCTTCCATTACATAATACCCAACCACTTGGAATATTATTTGATGCACCAGACCATATTAGTATAACACCCGATGGAATTCCTGTTGATCCAGCAGTTCCTGTGTTACCTTGATGACCTTGTGCACCTTGTGCTCCAGTAGGACCTGAAGCTCCCTGAGCACCTGTTGTTGCATTACCAGCAGCACCTTGAGCACCTGCAGCACCAGCACCACCTTGTGCTCCCGTTGCACCTTGAGCACCTGTAGGACCACCTGATCCAGATGCACCCTGTGCTCCCACTACACCACCTGCACCAGTTTGTCCTTGATGACCTTGTGCTCCCTGAGCACCTGTGGGTCCTGTCGCACCTTGAGCACCTGTAGCACCAGTCGCACCTTGAGCACCTGCAGCACCCTGATGTCCTTGAGCACCTTGAGCACCAGTAGGTCCTGTGGCACCTTGAGCACCTTGTGCACCTTGACCTGCATTAGTTCCAGATTGTCCTTGATGACCTTGAGCACCCTGAGCACCCTGAGCACCTGTAGCACCAGTAGTGCCTTGATGACCTTGAGCACCTTGAGCACCTGTTGAACCTCCACTACCAGTGTTACCCTGATGACCTTGAGCACCTTGTGCACCTGTAGGTCCTGTGGCACCTTGAGCACCTGTTGCTCCAATAGCACCCTGATGTCCTTGAGCACCTTGTGCCCCTGTAGAACCCTGAGCACCTCTAACTCCAGTGTTTATTGATACCCACTGACTGCTATTACCATCATTATAATAAACCAATAATACCGCATCATCAGTATCCCACCATAAATCTCCTTGATTAGGATTTGGTGGTGCACCTGTTGACGTTGTTATACTTCCTACACCAATATTTCCTTGAGTTCCCTGTGAACCTTGTGCACCAGCATTACCTTGTGCACCTTGTGCACCAGCGGCTCCTTGAGCACCTGCAGCTCCCTGAGCACCAGCGGCTCCTTGAGCACCAGCAGGACCTGACCCTCCTGCAGCACCTTGAGCACCAGCAGGACCTGCAGCACCTTGTGCTCCTGCACCAGCAGGACCTTGAGGTCCAGTCTGTCCAGTGTTACCTTGTGCTCCTACGACTGCTGTTCGACTTACTTTTCTCCATGATGATCCATTCCAAACCCAAACATTACCAAATGCAGAGAATTGTTGATTTACACTAGGATTGGAAGGAAAATCTATACCAGTCATAATTTATATATTAAGTTTTCATGATATAACAAAGAGCATAATATGGTGGTCTTGTATTTACAGTATCAGAAC
>PBWC01000085.1 GCA_002729095.1 Methanobacteriota archaeon | reverse complement strand
TGAACAACACCGTAGAGATAGTGGGATGCTTGCTGAGAACGAGCTTTGGATTTGCACCCCAACGATACTTTAAATTCAAGTTGGCCGTCAAAGTGATTTCTCAGAGCTTTGGGAATGATGGAGCGAAAGAAGTAGGTACGAGTGGAAGGTTGTTGAACCAGATGACTTTGGCGATGCATATCTACCTTTTCTGGCATCACCGACAGACTCCAAATCTAGGGTAGGAGTGTGCCCAAAAGTGTGCCCAAAAAGTCTTCTGAAATTGAAAAATGGAGAAAAATCAGAGGTATGGTCCTGAATGGACTCTAAGAAGATACTGAAATTATTGTTTAATTTTAGTGATATGGTGCCGACGAGAGGAATCGAAAAAGCTTTATTTATAGGGTATAAATTAATTTATATGGTTTACTAGCCAACAAACTAGCCAACAAATTGAGTTGATTGGGGCCTATTGCTGACAATTAAATTAACAAGGTTTTCGGCCTCGCCAACCCAATGAAATCTACTGTTGCAGTCAATCAGAATCATTAGTTTTGCTGGGTCAGCGTTTTCAACGTGGTTCTCAAATGAATTTAGAGTACCCCGGTGTGTGTTCACGGGGGAAGAACTCCTAAACTAAGCACCTCACACGCGTACTGTCACCCTGGGCTGGGAAAATGTGTCCCGCCACACATTGCCTTGCGTCTGTTCAGTGGGTCAAGAGCCAGATACCAGTTCTAAGTTCTCTTCTTCCTTAGCTTTCTCTTCTTCTTCGATCCGACGCTTCCGTTTGGCCAGAATGTTTTTGAGTGCCTGTAGATGTTGTTCCTGAATAGTTTCTTGATGGTGAGTGACGTTGCCGATCAGTTTCTCTGAGAGCAAGTTTGGATGGAAGCGACTGGCGATCCACTTGCGCCCGTCAATGGCAACCCTCGCAACATCAGGTCGCATTTCTCCGTTCTCCACTTTCAGCACCAGACGCTCGATCATGTTGGCGTGATGAAATCCTCGTTCCTGTAGCGCTGCCAGGTAGGCCTGCCGATGTTCCTCGTTTTTGTGCAGGAACTTCCAGATCACATTGCGACTGCGCTCAAACTGAGCTCCAATTTGAGCTAAGCTGCAGCCATCTGCTATCATTTCGCAGACCTCATCGAGATCTAAAAGTTCCAAAGGATAACGTTTTGATACTTGCATAATAATTCATTTTACTGAAGGTTCTGGCAAATTGTAGATAAAATCTTGGTCTGTAGGCTTTTTTGAGTAATCCACATTATGTTTTAGTCATATTGGTTGCCTTACAAAAATCTGTGTTGAGGAAATAGATTGGTTTTTTCTTAGTTTATGATATATGTTCCGTCCGCACGTTGAGATATATTGAGAGTCATTTTTGACAAACAAAATTGGCAGTTGATTCATCGATAAATTCACTTATTGTTCGTCAAAAATTTGAAAATTAATACAGAAATATTGTCTGAGAAATTACAATCAGAACAAATGAGAATTCTCAAAGAATTAATATTTTAAATCCAGAGAGCATAACTTATGAAGAAAAGAAATGAAGCAATTGTTAAGATAGCATGCTGTCAAATGGAACCAATTGTTGGCGAAAAAGAACGCAACATTAGAAGAAGCTCAGAAATGATTGAAGAGGCAGCAAAAGAAGGTGCAAATTTAATTGTTTTACCAGAATTATGTAATTCAGGATATGTCTTTGATACGCGTAGAGAAGCATTTGACCTATCAGAATCTGTTCCAGAAGGAGACACCTGTCAGGAATGGATGAAGCTCGCGAGTAAATTTGATATCCATATTGCAGCGGGTATAAATGAAAGGGCAGAGGACCTACTTTACAACAGTTCAGTAATTATTGGCCCCAAAGGTCACGTTGGCACCTTTCGCAAAGTTCATCTTTGGAATGAGGAAAATCTTTTCTTTGAGCCTGGTAATTTAGGTTTCCCAGTATTCAAAACACCAATAGGCAGAATATCTTCCCACATTTGCTACGATAGCTGGTTCCCAGAAAGCTACAGGTTAGCCACTCTACAGGGGGCTGACATAGTTTGTGTCTGCACTAATTGGGTCCCAATTCCTGGTCAGGACAAAACTAGGGAAGCAATGGCAAACATCTTAGTCATGGGAGCCGCTCATGTGAATTCAGTGTTTATCGCCGCAGCAGACAGAGTAGGAACTGAGAGAGGACAACCATTTATAGGCCAAAGTCTAATAGCCAATTATACGGGTTGGCCAATAGGTGGCCCCGCAAGCAAAGATCGAGAGGAAATAATCTATGCAGACGCAAATTTGGCTGACGCACGTAGGAAAAGAAATTGGAATGAATATAATCAACCCCTAAGAGATAGAAGAAAGGATGTATACGGGGAAATGTTAGGAAGTGACATGAATGTTGGCTGGTATTAACTTTAGAACAATGCAAGCGCTAACTCAATGTTCTAATCCGAACTCTAAACTCTAATTAAATTGGGAGACAACTGATAGTTTTTAATTGGATATATATTTTTAATTCTTTTGTGAACGGAAAAGGTAAGTATGCAAAACGAAAACAAAATATCTAAAATCAGTAGAAGACAATTAATTAAAACAGCAGCAGCATCTGCGGTAATTATGGGATCACCTGCATTTATTAGAAATCTTCATGCAGATGACCCGATTAAAATAGGTGTTCTCTCACCAGTAACTGGAGCTTGGACTGTTTACGGGAAAGCACATTCGCGGGGGTTTGAGTTGGCAGTTGAGGAAATAAACGCTGCCGGAGGAGTGTTGGGCAGACCTATAGAAATGGTTTTAGCAGATTACCAAACTGATAGAAGACTGGTTGTTGAACAAGCAAATCGACTTTTGCGGCAAGAAAGAGTTGATTTGCTTGCCGGTACTTTTTCAAGTGCTGATAGAAATGCAGCAGGTCCAATTGTAAAAGCAGCGGATAAACTATTACTTTATCCAACATGGTATGAAGGTCAGATTGAGGAATATTATCCTGGAGTCTGCAATGAAAATATTTTCATGTTCGGCCCAGAACCGACTCAGCAAGTCTGGCCCTTCATGGAATATATGTGTAATAAATTTGGGAAAAAATTCTTCATGATAGGTTCTGATTACGCTTGGCCTCAAGTAACAAATATGTTTACCAAGGAGAAGCTCAAAGAGCTAGGTGGCGAAACAGTTGGAGAAGTTTATATTCCATTCAATACACCTCAATACGAGTCGGTATTGAGACAAATACGCCAAGCCAAACCTGACATAATCTTCCACTCATTAACAGGTAGCGACACAGTCAACTTTAGGAAACAGCTTGTGGCGGCAGGAATGAAGAATGATTTTACTCTGTGGACTGTGGATGATGAGGAGGTCGTAACTTCAGGACTGGGTCATGAGGTGTCTTCAGGAACATATGTAAGCTTTGATTACTTCATGACCATCAAGCACCAAAACAACAAAGATTTTTTGGATAGGTACCAAAAAAGATATGGTTCGGATGCACTAATGAATACCGTTGGAGTCGGTATGTATAACGCTGCGCACATGGGGGCAATGGCAATTGAAAAAGCTGGAAAAGTTGATACAAGTTCCATCCGCGAGGCGTTGAAAGGTATCAAGTTTGACAAAGCACCACAAGGCACTGTTGAGATGAGGGCTCTAGACCATCAAGCTGTATTGCCATCATACTTGATGAGAGTTAGAGAGGGCTGGTCTAGCGTCAACGACATGTTCGAACAGGTGCAAACAGTAGCAAGAGCGGTCCCTCAAGATGCACGATGTAATCTACCACTGTAAATTGTACTTGGATTGAGATGGAATTAGCTGCCAGTGTGTTACTAGATACAACCCTGATAACTCTAACGTTAGCATTGGCAGCTTTTGGCCTGGCAATCATCTACGGTTTAATTGGCGTAATCAATATGGGCCATGGAGCCATGTTGACTTTGGGCGCGTATTTCACATGGGCAGGTCTCCAATTAGAAATCCCATTTGTGCTGAGTGTAATTTTAAGTGGATTCATTGTTGGTTTCATTGGACTGCTGTTTGAACATTGGATAATAAAACGTTTTTACAACAGTCCTTATGAAACACTCTTACTGACTTGGGCTTTTTTCCTAGTTACAACTGAATTGATCAAGATTGTATTTGGCTCAGATTTCAGAACAGTTGTAAACCCATATCCAGGTTCAATTGACTTGGGCTTTTATAAGATTCCCACCTACAGAACTTTGATTTGTGTATTTACAGCCTTCGTAATTCTATCGACTGGTTTTGTTTTCTTTAGAACATCAACTGGAATAAAAATTCGAGCTATGATTCAAAACCGAGAGATGGCAAGTTTATTGGGATTAAACATTTCATTGACATATAAAATCATATTCGGTTTCGGGTGTTTCATGGCAGGTTTGGCAGGAGGGTTAGTAGCACCAATGCTTTCAGTAAGTCCTTACATGGGGGACATGTATCTTGTTAGATCCTTTTTCGTTGTTATAGTCGGAGGTATAGGCCAGATTCTAAGTGGAACAATAATAGGCAGTTTTGTGATTGGGGGTTTGGAAACGATAGTAGCCTTGTTTTCAGATCAAGTTATTGCTCAAGTAGCTGTATTCTTCTTTGCAATTGTTATCTTAAGAATAAGACCACAAGGTATATTCTCAGAAAAATGATATGCAAAATGTTTTAACAAAAATATCTGGAGAAGCAAAATTTGAGTTATTAATATTTCTTGCATTAGCTTCGATACCTTTGGTTTTCTCTGGATACATACTATTCATTCTCCCCCAATACATGCTGTTTGGCTTGCTTGCAGTATCCCTATCTATTCTATGGGGGCTTACTGGTATAATAAGTTTCGGCCAAGCTGGGTTTTTTGCAATAGGTGCTTATGCAATAGGTATCGTTGTCAAAAGCACTTTTTTAATGAATTCAGCTATACTGGGGATTTTACTAGGAATCATAGTTTCAGCGGTGATAGCTGGTGTTGTTGGGTATTTTTTGTTCAGTGCGAAAGTTAAGGCAACCTACTTCGTATTAGCTACTTTAGCCCTATCAATCATAATTGAGCAGTTAGCAAAATCACAAAAAGAAATAACTGGTGGCTGGAACGGTTTATTTGTGGATAGGATTTCAATTAGCTTTGGGGATCTATTGGAATATTCATTGTTCAATGATATCCCGATGTACTATTTTACACTTTTATTAACAACCATAGCCTATGCACTGATAAAATTTCTTACAACATCCAATTTTGGGAAAATCCTCAGAGGTATAAGAGAAAATGAAGATAGAATTTTGGCTCTTGGTTACAATACTTCCATATACAAGACATTAATATTTTGTGTATCAGGAGCACTAGCTGGATTTGCTGGTTCAATTTATGGAACTCATGCTGGGTTCGTCGATCCTTCGCTAGCAAGAGTACTCTTTTCAACAGAAGTAATTGTTTGGGTTGCTATAGGTGGTAGGAACTCCATCATTGGTTCCTTTCTCGGTGGGATATTAGTTGCTTCTCTTGCTAATTATTTGAACTCGATAACTCCAGAGTACTGGCAACTCATCATCGGTATTGTATTCATAGCTGTTGTCATTCTCTTCAAAGGTGGTTTAGCTGGGGGTTTGGAAGAAATTTACCACAGACTGAAAAGTAAAAACTATGTCTCTGCTAGAAATCCATAATTTATCAAAAAGTTTCAAGGGTCTCCTAGCTAATGACAAAATATGTATGGAGCTTAAGTTAGGTGAGGCTCGATGCATAATTGGACCGAATGGTGCTGGAAAAACAACACTTATATCAATGATCTCTGGCCATCTTTTCCAGTCTAGCGGGATCATCACTTTTGATGGGAAAAATATAAGCAATCATGATTTAGTTAAAAGAGTAAGGCTCGGGATCGGAAGGAAGTTTCAGACTCCAACTCTCTTTGACAATCTTACGGTTTATGAAAATGTAGAATTATCAGTAATTAGAAATAATTATAGTAATTTTGAAAAAAATGCCAAAATAGATGAAACGTTGAAATTGATAAGGCTATTTGACGAGAAAGATGTTCCTGCAAATACGTTATCTCATGGCCAAAGGCAGTGGCTAGAGATTGGCTTACTGATTGGCAACAACGTAAAATTATTACTCCTTGATGAGCCAACAGCAGGCATGACTACAGAGGAAACTATAGCGACTACTAAGTTAATAAACAATTTGTCGGGAGAAAAGAATTTATCAATAATTGTTATCGAACACGATATTAATTTTGTACGGGAACTTGGTGCCCAAATCACAGTTTTACATCTGGGAAAAATCTTTGCTGAGGGCAACTACAGTACAATTGAGAATAATAAGTTTGTGAGAGAAATTTACCTGGGTGCTCCTGATGTTGTCAGTTGAAAATGTGTCTGCTGGTTACGGAAAAATTAGCGTTCTTTCTGAAATAAGTATCAAACTAGAAAGTAATTCCATTCTCGGTGTCCTTGGTCGCAATGGAATGGGAAAGTCTACATTGATTAAGGTTTTGTCAGGTTTGTTAACGTGTCATAGTGGAAAAATTTTTCTCGATAACGAAGATATTACTGACTACCCACCTCATTTGAGGGCTCAAAAAAAAATTGCGACTATTGTTCAAGGTCGCGGGATTTTTCCGCGACTAAAGGTTGTAGAAAATTTGATGCTTGGTAAGTTGCTCCAAACAACTGTAAAGAAAGATAGGCTTGATGAAGTTTATAGTTACTTTCCGATTTTGTCTGAAAGAACTGGTCAAGTTGCTGGAACGCTCAGTGGAGGTGAACAGCAAATGCTTGCAATTGGCAGAGCAATAATGTCTGATCCGAAAATAATGTTACTAGATGAACCATCTGATGGAATCATGCCATCTCTGGTTAAAGAAATAGGTACTACGCTTAAGAGTATGTCACAAAAAAATAATATCAGCTTAGTAGTTGTTGAGCAGAACGTACCGCTTATTTTCTCTCTTACTGATCGGTGTATCATACTCGAGAAGGGTAAAATAGTTGTGGAAGGAAAAAAGTCAGAAATTCAAGATTCGAATATTATGAAACAGTACTTAGCAATTTAGTCAAAAATCGTATTTATCATAGTTTGATTCCCCATTCAAACCCTATGCTCTGTTGATTATCTTACCCTAGATTTCTTCTTATCCCGCTGCTAAACGTCCATATTTTAGTACGACAGACTATTCCTCATTGAACTGAAATATGAATAATTAAACAAGTCTCCATGCCCGTCACTTTTCCGCTCAATTCTTGCTCACCACCGCTTCTGCAGTTATCGACACTGAATTAACGAAAGTCTGCACCCCATCGATCATTGCCTGCTGCACTATGCTCCGTACCTCATTTGCGAAGGGAGTGTCTGCACGATTACTTCATCGTGGATCACGGCCACCAGTTCGGCATTCAGTCTCTCCAGACGCTTCTGCAGGGCCGCTAGTTAGTGCTGCCCTTGCCTACCCTTTACAGGTTAGGAGCCTGAGTTGGCATTGTAGACCCTCTGAGATCTAGATTTTCATTAGTGTTATTCTTGAGCTGTGGCCAGTCACCTGAGACACTCTGATCAAACCAGCGTCTTCAAGATTCTTCAGTGCTCTTTGTTTGACACCTCTAGAAATCCCAAACTTAGCCAAAAAATTCTTTGGTAAAGTCACGGACTCTTTTTGACTCAGCAAAACTCTGAACTGTAAAAGAATACCAACCACCAGCGCCTTTGTCCCAAGCTGCGCTGCCATCTCGACCCAGGCAAGTGGTACTTGTGGATGTAAGAAGAAGCCTGACTCCCGTTTTGGGAGAGGGGGGCCATCGTAGGTGGTGGTTGTAGGATTATGCTGAACTAAAATGCGAGGCAATTGAGAGGATTAAACTAGTCCTTCATCCAGATTTTTGGCCACCTTTCTCCACCGAAAGGAG
>PBWC01000065.1 GCA_002729095.1 Methanobacteriota archaeon | reverse complement strand
TTCAATAATTCAGGAGTCATTTTTAGATCCTTCCTCTGAAATTGGTCAAGTAAAGACCTCTGAAGATGCGAATGTGTTCCTAACAAACTATTTGAATGCACAATATGATAACGGGAATGGTGCAGGTAAATATGTTTTCTTCAGGGTAAACAAAGGAGATCAGAATAGTTTTGTTTATGGGTGGAACGCATACGTTCTGAAATCGTCTCAGGCTGAAGATGGACAAGCGACTGCGCCAGAAATTAAGTATAAATCTGTTGTTGATCCAATTGATTTGCCCGAGCCTGAGCCCGAGCCTGAACCCACAGTGCCTATTGGCGAAAATCTGGTCTCAAATTCTGATTTTGATAGTGCAGATGGATGGTCTATTGTCAATCAGTATGAAGCGGAAAATACGATGGGAACCATATTATTTGAGAATGGTATAGCGAAGTTTATTGAAACAGATTCTGCGGTAGAGGGTTCATGGAAGCATTTAGGGATTTATACAGATCTTGAGCTATCGAGTGGTATTTACCAGTTTGATATGGAAATTAATTATCAGGAAGTTATGGATGCGTGGGGTGAAGTATATATTGGTAGAAATGCACCCATTTCTGGTAATGAATATAACGGTGACTTACAAGTCTTAAAGGTGTTTAACACATGGGAGTGTGCATCAGTTAAAACGTTCTCTGGTAAATCTACAGAGACCGGTTGTGACTTGAATGATCGTCCTGGTCAATTTGAAATATCAGCGCCAGGAACATACTTCTTATTGTTTCGATCAGGCGGTGCCTCTTATGGAGATATCGGCGTACAAATTGACAAAGTGACTCTAGAAAAGGTCCAGTAATATTTCAACAAATTGGAAGTACACTTGCGACTTTTTTTTAATTGTGTAAATTGAACCGTATATAAGAATAACTAAAGACTTAAAGAAATTTATTATGAAATTTTTTAAACGTGCTCTCACAAATATTGGTGTTATATTTTTGACGTTGTTGTTCTCGGCCTCAACCTATTCAAGCACTCAATTAGAGGTAGGTGATTGGGATATTGATGATGATGGTCGTGCCGATGCATTAACGGATGGTCTCTTCTTTTTACGCTACACCTTTGGTCTAAGAGGTGATGCGCTTATCAGTGGATTAATCTCAAGTGGCAGTGAGTATACCACTGCCACTGAGATTGAACGTGAGCTTGCTCTGGTCTATGACGCTTCTGGAGATATCGATGGTGATGGGAATGTCGATGCATTAACTGATGGGTTGTTATTACTTCGTTATTTATTTGGATTAAGTGGTGATACCTTAACAGTAGGTGTTGTTGCACCAAATGCAACACGAACTACTGCTTCTGAGTTAGAAGGCTTCATTAGTAATTTAATGCCCAGTGCCCCTTACATTACCTTAATTGGTAGTGCTGAGTTAGCCCATGAGCAGGCAACTGCTTATGTGGATGCGGGTGCCGTTGCCAATGACTATACCGATGGATCAGTTGAGGTGAGTGTGAGTGGTTCGGTTGATTCGGATCGTGCGGGTGTTTATGTCTTAACCTATACCGCGGTTGATAGTGAGGGGAATGAAGCAAAACCAGTCACACGAACCGTCACGGTTGCGGATACCACTCCACCGGTGATTACCTTGTTAGGTGATGCAACAGTTGAGGTTGATCAGAACACTTCCTACACCGATGCGGGTGCAACTGCCGTTGATGCCGTGGATGGTGTTGTGGATGTTGTTGTCACAGGATCCGTTGATATAACGACTGCAGGTACTTATACACTTACCTACACTGCAACGGATTCCGTTGGAAATACAGCTGAAATCACAAGGATTGTAACGGTTATTAAAAAGATCGCGCTTTCAGTTGAAAGCTTGACAGGTAACTGGAGGCTCACCAGGGAAGCAGGTGCTCTAGCAGTGGGTCCAGCATCAGATGATCTCAGCTGGTGGTCTAATAATGAGATTGATGTCTGGCGACGAGCTTGTTTATTCGACGACTTATATTCATTTGATCAATCAGGCGTATTTTCTCAAGAGATGAACAGTGAAACTTGGGTTGAAACTTGGCAAGGTGTTTCCACCGAAGGTTGTGGAACACCAGTAAGTCCTCATGATGGAAGCTTAACTGATTCAACTTATACCGTTGGTGATTCACAAATCACTGTTGATGGAGTGGGCGCATTCCTTGGGATAGCCAAGGCAACTAATGGTGCTGAGCTTGGATCTTTGGAAGATGCGGTTCCGGCAAGCCGCACCTATGACGTAATCGAATTTGCTGATGATGGTTTAAGTATGACCATTCAGATTGGGGTTGGTAATGGTGTGTGGCAATTTAAACTGTCTAAATATAATGGAACTGATCCAGTTAGTGCACTGGGTACGGGCATAGATAAAGTATTAAATATTGGAGAGGTCATAGATTTTGAATCCGACTCAGCTGATTACGGACTGACTGATTTTGGTGGAGCCACAAGCTCAATAGTTGTAGATCCGACTGACAGTAGTAACAAAGCTGTCTCTATCACCAAGAATGCCGGATCAGATGATTGGGCTGGAACCAGCGTTGCTTCCGGAAGCATTTTCTATCCACTTACGAGCAGTGAAACAGGAATAACAGTCAGAGTTTGGTCGCCTGCTGCTGGCGTTCAGGTCAAGATTAAGTTGGAGGAATCAGGAGACACATCAAAGCATGTCGAAACTGACGCCATCACGTCAGTGTCAAGCGGTTGGGAAACGCTTACGTTTGACTTTAGAAATCACAGTGAAGGCACCCCTGCCTTAAACACAAGTTATGTATTTGATAATTTAATTATATATATGAACTATGGAGTGGTGGGTTCCGATGAAGTTTATTACTTCGATGATATAAAGTTTATTGGTGCAGTTCCGTTGGATGTGACTGCTTCGTCGCTGGTTGGAAATTGGAAAATGGCACCTGAAGCTGGAGCTTTTAGTGTTGGTCCAAATGCTGGAAGTGTGGGTCAATGGTACTCAAGTAGCGCATCTGATGTCACAACACGCTCATGCTTTTTTGATGATCTCTTTATTTTTGGTGAAGATGGTTCATTTATTCAAGAACTAGGTTCTCAAACTTGGATTGAAAAATGGCAGGGTGCGTCAGCGGATGGGGGAGAGTGCGGACTTCCAGTTGCACCTCACAATGGGAGTAATACGGATGCAACTTATGTTGTTTCAGACGAGAACTTAATTATCAACGGACGTGGGGCTCATCTAGGTCTAGCCAAAGTGACAAATCAAGGGGAATTTGATTCGTCTTCGCCACCAACAGTTCCCTCGAGTATTACCTATTCGATTGTTGCCTTCTCATCTGACGGGAACAACATGACCTTGCAGATTAATTATGGTGCAGGAGTATGGCAGTATAAGTTGGTAAAAACAGACGATCAGCCGCCGACTGCAACTATCAGTGTTGGTGCTACTGCAGGAAGAAATGAGTACGTTATTGATGGTGTAATCAATAAAGATCTCGAACTACTTGTGGGCACTACATACACGTTTACTTACCCAGGCAATCACCCATTTAGATTTTCAGAAACATTTGATGGCCCTTTCGGAGGTGGTATTGAGTACACAACTGGGGTTGATAAATCGCAAACAGGACAACGCATAATCAAATTAAGGGTGACGTCTTCTACGACTAATCCGTTGTACTACTATTGCACACTTCATGCGAATATGAGTGGAAGGATTAATTTTGTGGCATCTGAATCCTCAAGTACTCTTATGGTGGAGGCAGAGAGCTATTCCTCTTCAGGTGATGTGGGCACAGAAAATACCTCAGACTCTGGTGGCGGACAAAATGTTGGATGGATTGATGCGGGTGATTGGATGGAGTATTCACTGTCAGTTGAGACTGCGGGAAATTATCTTGTCGAGTACCGCGTCGCCAGTCAGGGAGGAAGTGAACCGGGTTTAAATTTAAAATTAAATGGAACTTGGGTTGATTCGGTGGTTATTCCTAATACGGGTGGATGGCAGAACTGGCAAACGGTAACTGGAAGGATCATTACTTTGGAATCTGGAACATACACAATGCGAGTCGAGGCAGCATCAGGCAGTATAAATATTAATTGGTTCAGTTTTGCGCCAACTGACGCTGAAGCTGATGATCCTCCGGAAGCGATAGAGAATTCATTGACAGCCTCATCATTAGTGGGTGATTGGAAACTAGCACCCGTCGCAAAGGCAATGGGAGTTGGTCCTTCACCTGGAAGTAGTTCCTATTGGGCAAGCGGAGAAGAGACCGTTACTGAAAGGCACTGTCTGTTTGATGACGTTTTTAGGTTTGGATCGGGTGGAGCATTTTTTAATGTGATGGGAGATGAGACGTGGTTAGAAACTTGGCAAAGTGGCTCCGCTGACGGGTGCGGCGCACCAGTGAGCCCGCATGATGGGAATGCGAGTGCATCCTACACTTTTAATGAATCCTCGAAGGAATTGGTGCTGGATGGATTGGGTGCTCATTTGGGTTTGCCTAAAGTTACTAATCAAGGCGAATTAGATTCTTCAAATCCGCCGAGCGTACCCCAGTCAATCACATACGAAATAGTTGCGAGCACCTCTTCTTCGATGACTGTTCAAATAGAGCTCTTGGACTCTGAAGAAAATGATTGGTATTGGACTTTTAAGTTTACAAAGGTTGCCGAGGAGTCAACGCAATCCTTGGCACATGATGGTGAGACAAGGCAGTATGTTCTGTATGTCCCAGCGACTTATGACGGCTCAGAGTCCTATCCTGTTATGTTTAATTTTCATGGAAATGGTGATTCTGCTCAAAATTATTTTAATTATGTTGATATGACTGATTTGGCAGATATGAATGGTTTTATTTTAGTATACCCTCAAGGGTTACCTCTAGAAGATGACCCATCACACTGGAATTTTGATCCTGTAGGTGGAGATAACAAGAGCACAGTTGATGATTTTGGTTTCTTTGAAACACTTCTCGGCGAATTATCAAATAACTATCAGATTGACCGTGATCGAGTCTATGCGGCTGGATTTTCCAATGGTGCTGCGTTTGCGCTTGGACTAGCCTGCTATCAAAGTCAAAATATCGCAGCAGTTGTTTCGGTATCTGGCAGTATGTCGCCTACGCAAGAGCAGGGTTGTAATCCTCAGCATCCCACACCTGTAATGACTATTCATGGAACACAAGACTCGTATTTTACCTATCAGGGCGGATATTACCTCTCTATGAATGCTGTTACAGATTATTGGACTCTATTCAATCAAACGCAGACCACATTGCCCACCGAAACAGTTACGGACAGTAAAAACAATTATATTGTTGAAAAATTTTCACATACACAGGGTAACAATGGATCTAAAGTTGACCATATCAAGGTCAATGGTGGACCTCATATTTGGTTCGATCTTGATTTTAATGGTGACAGCACCGAGGAATTAATTTGGAACTTTGTGTCTGGTTTCGATATTAACGGAGCTCGCTAAATTATAGCAGTTTCCAATGATTTTAAGATTACGTCTTAGCCGATTATACATTTTACTGTTAATTTTCTTGTCGGCCTCAACCTATTCGAATTCTCAATTAGAGTTAGGGGATTGGGATATTGATGATGATGGTCGTGCGGATGCACTGACCGATGGTCTTTTCTTTTTACGCTACACCTTTGGTCTTAGAGGTGATGCCCTTATTAGTGGATTAATCTCAAGTGGCAGTGAATATACCACTGCTTCTGATATTGAACGTGAGCTTGCACTAGTCTATGACGCCTCCGGGGATATCGATGGTGATGGGAATGTCGATGCATTAACCGATGGGTTGTTATTGCTCCGTTATTTATTTGGACTAAGTGGTGATACCTTAACAGTAGGTGTTGTTGCATCAAATGCAACACGAACTACCGCTTCTGAGTTAGAAGGCTTCATTAGTAATTTAATGCCCAGTGCCCCTTACATTACCTTAATTGGTAGTGCTGAGTTAGCTCATGAGCAGG
>PBWC01000013.1 GCA_002729095.1 Methanobacteriota archaeon | reverse complement strand
GCCGGTCAAAAAAAAGCAGAGTTAATTTCAGCTTATAACCCACTACTTGGCGATAACGTTCCTAAACCTGGCGAAGGGCCTTCAAAAGAATCCAGAGATTCGGGGAGCTACGACATGTTATTTACTGGAGTAGACGATGNGGAGATAAAAATTAATGTCTCTGTTAAAGGNGAAGGAGATCCTGGTTATTCCTCNACNTCNAAAATGATTGCNGAAAGTGCTTTNTGNNTGTTATTTGATTGCCCTGAATTANCTGGTGGCATTTACACTACTGCGCCNGCCATGGGTCAAAAATTANTTGATCGGCTTGAAGAAAAACATGTTATGTTTTTTGCTGAAGAATAAGAACTGTNACAAAATAGAAACAAAAAATTTTTNATACTGTTTCAATACTTCAAATTTCTGTAACAAATAATTCATAACATTAAATTTCGAACAATTTCGTTTGAGAGGAATTTTATGAAAAATTTTTTTAATCCTATTTCGATTGTAATAGCGACTTTATTTGTTGCAGCTTGTGGTGGTGGTTCAAGTGAGCCAGCTCCTACTCCTGCTCCAACGCCGGCTCCAACGCCAGCGCCAACGCCAGCGCCAACGCCAGCGCCAACCCCGGCTCCAACGCCAGAACCAACACCAGAACCAACACCTGCACCTTCTGCATGTGCTGCTGGTGAAGATTCAGGTATTGTTGCTACTGACTTTGATGGTCAAAGTAAATCTGTGTGTATTCTTACTTTCCCATCATCAGCCCCAATAGCATCTGATGTAACAATAAGCTCTGATGCAATTTATGCTTTAAATGGAGCAGTATTTGTTGGTGCAGGGATTAACGCCGATGGCTCAAGTGCCGGAGATAACGGATCATTGACAATTGAAGCAGGTACAACAATAGTTGGTACCGCAGGTGCCGGATTTGAAGGCGCAACAAGCTTTGTTGCATCTCTCGGCGATNCAGTCTCTGATTCTGATGTNGATTANTTGGTTGTTAGTCCAAANTCTCAGTTGAATGTGAATGGTACTGCCTCAGCTCCTGTCATCATGACCGGTGCAAGTGATTTAACAGGTGAAGTAACAGATGGTGCTGAAGCACAATGGGGTGGTTTAGTTATATCTGGTCTCGCAGCTCAAAATAATTGTAATGAAGCAGACCTTGGAACAGCTGCATGTACTGCAGAAGGCGAGGGGGCCTCAGGGTACTACGGCGGCACAAACGATGAAGATAATTCTGGTTCAATCAATTACATGCAAGTTAAATATGCAGGCTATAGGTTCTCTAATGACGATGAATTGAACGGCGTTGCTTTTCAAGCAGTTGGTTCAGGAACATCTGTTAACTACATTCAAGTACATAATGGTTCAGACGATGGCATTGAATTTTTCGGTGGCACCGTAGGTATGAAGCATTTTGTTGTCACCGGTGCTTCAGATGACTCTGTTGACTGGACAGACGGATGGAGAGGNTTTGCACAATACGGTGTGGTTATACAAACACTTTTCCCTGTAACAGATGCAGCAAGGTCTAAAGATAATGTTATCGAAGCTGATAACTATGGCAGTGATATGGACAGATCGCCAAGATCATTCCCAGCTATGGCAAATATTACTTTTGTTCAAGATTATGGTGGCGATACCCTGCAACTTAGAGAGGGAACTGGTGTAAAACTATTGAATTCAATAGTATCAGGAAACGCAGAAGATAGTTCAGGTTGTGTTGATGTCGATGATGATGAAACATATCGCTTTATGGCTCAAGAAAACGGTTTAAGCTTTGCTGGAACTCTTTTTGACTCCATTAAGTGTGGCGCAATTGGCCAAGGGGGCTTAGTGCAAGACGAAGAAGTTGGCGAAGCAGATTTTCCAAATGCTTTTAGTGTAAGCGACTATATCTTAACAGGAAATAATGGCGCCCATTTTGGTGCTTCTGGCTTACATGGAAGTATGAGAAATGCAGCTTATATTACTCACCCACTTGCTTCAGGATATTCATTAGCGACTGCTAGTGCACAAGATGCAAATCTAGAAGATGCCTCTTTTATTGGTGGCGTTGAAAGTGATGCTAACGATTGGACCAAAGGNTGGACTTTTGGTCTTCATATGGATTCATTTGAGTGTCCATATGGAACGACACTTGGAAATATGAAAGATGGTGCTGGTCCGGCATGTGAGCTTGTTTCAGCTCAATCCGAAGACAAGAATATAAGACTTGTCGGTGGTGGCTTACCATACTTGATGGTTAAACAAGTAAAAGTTGGAACTGGGGCTGCAGATGGGTCTGGTGCTAAGTACATGCAAATTGATCCTGGTGTTACCCTTTACAGTGACAGTTATGCTGGTGAAGGTGCAATAACAGATTTTGATGCNGTTCTTGTCCCAATTCATTCTAAAATAATGATTAATGGTGCACCTGGTGCTCCCGTCACTATGACTTCAGGTAGAGAAGTTAGAGATACAGCTGCAGATATGTCAAGTGTGGCATCCGACTGGGGTGGTTTGGTTATTAATGGTCTAGCTAGTCAAACAGCTTGTAATCTTTCAGATGTTGGTACAGCAAATTGTACTGCAGATGGTGAAGGAGGTTCAGGCTCTTACGGTGGTATTGACGATGCTGACAATAGTGGAAATATTTTCTACCTTGTATTAAAACATGCTGGAAGACTATTTAACTCAGAAGATGAATTGAATGGTATTGCATTCCAAGCTGTGGGTAACCTAACTGAACTAAATTATATTCAGACCTACAATACATCTGATGACGGTGTAGAGTTCTTTGGAGGTACTGTTAATGCTAAGCACTTACTTGTAATGGGTGCTTCGGATGACTCTATCGATTGGACTGATGGTTGGCGAGGTAATGTACAGCATGCAATTGTTTGGCAAAATCAAGGTCAAACATTTGATGTTGACAGATCTATCGAAGCTGATAACTACGGTTCAGATATGGATAGAGAGCCAAGATCATTACCAACATTTGCTAACTTAACAATTGTTAGTAGAGATGGGCAGGCAGTACTACTTAGAGAGGGTACAGGTCTGAATATTTATAACTCAGTGGTTGCTGATGAAGGAGCAAGCACATGTTGGGATATAGATAATGATGAAACTTATGACTTTAACGGTGACGGTACTGCCGGAGAAGGTCATGACTATGATGGTAACTTGTTTGCTTGTGCAACGTTAGCACAGGAAGATACTAGTGGCCCTACTGCCGCTCAAATTGAAGCTTTATTATCCTCAAATACTAATACTGCTTCAGCAGGAGGTTCTTCATTAGCAGGATATGTTAATGGTGCTACGGAGTCAGCTTTAACCCCAGTTACTGTTGCAGGAGACTTCTTCGAGGCAACAGGACATGTCGGAGCTGTTCCTTCAGCAGATGCCGATTGGACTGATAATTGGGCATTTAAGCCAGCTAGTTCATCAGAATAGTAAAAATATTGATGATTAAAGCTACCCTTTCGAGGGTAGCTTTTTTTTAAAGTTACAAATTTGTCACAAAAAGGAATCATTAAAGTATTAATTTAGAGTTAATTTAAAACTCATAGGAGTCTATATGAGAATTTTGTTCACAATATCATCACTTTTAATATCAATAATTTCCTATGCCCAAGAAACAGATGTGACCAGTGAAAGTATTGAAGAGGTTAGGGTTGTAGAAAGTTTTATTCCAGATGAGAAAAGAGATACTAGTGAAATTTCTAATGTTATTGATGCAGAAGACATTAGTGTTGCTGGAGATAGCGACGCTGCTGATGCATTAAAAAGAATTACGGGTTTAAGTTTAGTAAAAGGAAAATATGTTTATGTTAGAGGATTAGGCGAGAGATATTCCTCAGCGTTGTTGAATGGTGTTTTATTGCCTAGCCCCGAACCTTTAAAAAGAGTTGTTCCCTTTGATATTTTTCCAACTTCAATATTGGACTCCGTTTTAGTACAAAAAACATACTCCGCTCAATATCCAGGTGAATTTGGTGGCGGAGTGATCGATATGAGAACAAAATTGATACCAGACCAAGAATTTACTGAAATTAGTTTTTCCACTTCTTACGATTCTTTAGCCACGGGCGAGGAAGTAGATTTGATGCCGCAATACGATAATGATTGGACAGGTTTTGATACGGGTGACAGAGACTTGCCTGCATCACTAGCACCACTTTATGCAAATTCGGATTTCATTTCCCTAGCGACTTCATCGTATTACGATATTCAATATGCTGCTCAAGGATTTACTGGTACTTGGCAACCACTTAAAACCGAACTATATCCAGATTTCGGTTTTGATGTCAGTTATGGCAATGCTTATGACTTAAACGAGCTGGGCAGATTGGGTCTATTAATTAGTGCAGGTTACGATTCAAGTAAAGATAATCAACCTGATATTCTTCGATCAGAATGGTCAAGCGGGTCAGGAGAAAATTTAGTTAGAAGAAATAACTACGCAGTAAAAAAAGCAAATTATCAAATAGATACAAATTTTCTTAGTACTCTTGGGTGGGATATTGATGATTTTAATTATCTACAGTTCACAGGATTAATTGTAAGAAAAACAGATAGTAGGACAACAATTAGTGAGGGTAGGAATGTTGAAGCAGATTTTGATGAGCGTAGAACAAAATCTGAATGGGTTGAACGAGAGATTAAAACTGTAACATTGTCAGGTAAACACGATTTACTTAACGGGTTATCCATTGATTGGAGATTGAATGGTTCAACTGGTAAAAGAGAATCACCATTTGAAAGAGAACATTTTTATGAATTTAACAATGGTGCATATGAATTTTCCCGAAGACAAGATAGTAATTACACAAATTTTTCCTGGTTAAATGATGACTCATCCGAGGCGGCAGTAGATTTTTACTATCCTATCGAAACTGAGGATTTATTAATAGATTTTAAATTTGGTTTACTTCATTCAGAAAAAAACCGACAAACAGATGTGAAAAGATATGCATTCTTGCCAGATTTTACTAATGGGGCTTTATTTGCTGATCAAGAATTTAGAAGACAGCCAATTAACTCAATAATGCATCCACAAAACTTTAGATATGATCGTACTGGTTTGGTGTTGCAAGAATTATCGCTAAATACCGATGATTACACTGGTGATATGACTATAGATGCCTACTATTTTTCACTGGAAACAGATATTTCAGATCAATTGAGTTTAAGCATCGGAGCTCGAAATGAAGAATCTTTTATCGAAACAAATACTCAACAATTTTTTGGCAATCAAACAAATATTCAATCTGTTGATGAGTTGGATAAATTATTGCCTGCATTAACTTTAACTTATGAGTTGGCAGAAAATATGCAAGTAAGGTTTGGTTTTAGTGAAACAGTTTCTAGACCACAATTTAGAGAAATGTCTCCAGTATTATTTGTTAACTTCGAAACGGATAGGTTTGAAAGAGGATTTGCAGAATTAACTTCAGCTGAAATTGAAAATATTGATTTGCGATATGAGTATTACTTCGGCTTCGATGAGTTTTTAACGATCTCCTATTTTGAGAAGAGCTTTATAAACCCAATTGAACAAGTTCTGGAAGCAGCAGCAACGGACTCTTACGTCAGTTACAGAAATGCTGCATCTGCAACTCTTGAGGGAGCAGAATTTGAATTTCAAAAACAATTTGGTGAATTAATATCTGGGTATGATTTTTTTGGAAAAGTGAACTATACCTATACAGATTCAAATGCAGTAACCAATCCTGAATACATAACTTTATCCTCTTATGACGATAGACCTCTTGTTGGGCAGCCTGATGATATTTTTAATCTTCAGTTTGGTTTTTATGGAGCTGATGATTCAAGGTTTAGCGTTGTTTACAACGATGTTGGCAATAGAATAAGAGAGCTTGGAGTCGATACTATTCCCAATGTTATGGAAGATTTACCAGCTCAGTTGGACGTAGTTTATAATAGAACTTACGAAGCTTTGGATGGTACGCTTGACGTCACTTTAAAGCTGAGAAATTTATTAGAAGATCCCTATGAAGCTCTACAAGGTAATGAAGTTTTCGAAAGCTATTCCACTGCTTCATCAATCTCTTTAGGTGTAAAATACAGCTTTTAGTATGCTAAATGTATTGTTTGTATGTGTTGAGAATGCATGCAGAAGTCAATTAGCCGAACAAATTAGTAATAGAATTTATGGTAATAAAATTTTTGCACAATCAGCTGGATCTCAGCCTGCTAAAACTGTTAATCCAAAAGCTATAGATTCTCTCAAAAGGATTGGTATTGTAGTTGACGAAATTCAACCAAAGAATGTAACAAATTTTTCTAATGAAAGATTTGATTATGTTGTAACAATGGGTTGTGGCGATGAATGTCCTTATTTTCCAAGTGCCAAAACTTTAGATTGGAATATACCTGATCCAAAACATATGAACGATGATGATTTTGATGATATTAGGGACTTAATAAAAATGAAAATTAATACTGAACTATTGAATGGGGAAATTTAAGAATAAAATATTTGCTGAATTTACAGGCACAGCTTTATTGGTTTGTGTTGTAGTGGGTTCAGGCATAATGGGGCAAAATTTATCGGATGGAAACGATGGTATTGCACTTCTAGCAAATTCCTTAGCTACGTTTTGGGGTTTATATTTTTTGATTACAATTTTTGCTCCATTGAGCGCTCATTTTAACCCTGTTGTGTCCTTAGTTAGCTACATTAGAGGTGAATTAAAATTTCCAGCTTTTATTAGTTTCGTTGCAGTTCAATGTTTGGGAGGATTACTAGGGGCAATACTTGCTAATTTAATGTTCAATTTACCATTGATTGAATTATCAACAAAAATAAGAACAGGTTCAAATTTGTGGTTTTCAGAGCTAATCGCTACTGCCGGCTTAATAATGATCATTTTTGCTTCAGATGCTAAAAAAGTTCCAATAATGGTAGCTTCTTATATTGGTGCTGCCTATTGGTTTACAGCATCAACTTCATTTGCTAATCCTGCAGTAACATTTGGGAGAATTTTTTCAGATACATTTGCCGGCATTAATCTTAATGATGCTCCATTATTTATTATTTTTCAGATTATGGGAGGATTATTAGGTTATTTAATTTATAAAGTGGTATGGGATAAGTAGATGTATAGACTTACATGTCAAAAAATCTATAATAATTTGTTCCTCGGGTCTGTAGCTCAGTTGGTTAGAGCGCACCCCTGATAAGGGTGAGGTCGCCGGTTCAAATCCAGCCAGACCCACCATTCTGTAGCTTTCTATACCAATAATTATTATCATTACTCCAAGTGCAAAGGGGAGGCTTGTCCTGAGATCTGAAAAGGAACCCTTTGAACCTGAACCATATAGTGATGGCGGAGGAATTGCATGAAAAACATCATAAATTATCTATATATTTTCGTAATTTTGTTTGCATCTGAATTT
>PBWC01000084.1 GCA_002729095.1 Methanobacteriota archaeon | reverse complement strand
GTCTACAGAGGACAGAGCTTCTTGCAATAGTTCCCGCCGCTTCTGTTCTGGGTCGTATAGGTCACTGACCATCGCTTCCATCAATACCCAATAATAGTGCCGGTCTGCAAGGGTGCACCCATTGGGCTTGATAGTAGCAACGGATTGGTAGTTGTATTCTAGATGAGAATGACGCCTGTCAAAGCCATCCAGAGCAACCTTAGGAGGATCAATTCTATCTTAGTAATGACTGCAAGGGATTGATATCCACTAAAGCTAATGGACACTTTATAATTAGTCTAGTAGTCGGAAAGGATTAGTGAGCGAGTGCAGTCTTTAAAAATACTTTGTCTGCATCATGTTTGTGTTTCTATTCTTGTTTTGAAACTAAAATTAGAGTTAGTCTCATGCAAAATGTCGCAAAATATTGTACCCGGAAGATGTTACTTGCACTCTAAAGTTTGGAACCCTAACAAAATTCTAAAACATGAAAATCACTGATATTGAATGCCATATCATTGTTGTGCCTGATCTCAAAGAGGATGCAACCTCCTCCTCGCAAGACGATGTAGTGGTATTAGTTCACACAGACGAGGGAATCACTGGAATTGGAGAAACTGATACTGGACCCTGGCTTGTCAAAGCTGCAATTGAGGCGCCTGGTAGCCATAGTATGGCCAAGGGAATAAAAAATCTCTTGATCGGAGAGGATCCCTTCGATACAAGTGCACTCTGGGAAAAATTATATACGTTTACCGCAATGAGTGGTAGACGGGGAGCAGTCATCTGTGCCATTGGCGCAATCGATATGGCGCTCTGGGATATTAAGGGCAAAGCATTGGGCCTACCGTGCTATAAACTTTTGGGCGGCGCGATGCGTGACCACATAATGCCTTATGCCTCTTTGCAGCCAGAGGGTAACTCGGTAGAGCAATATGGTGATTCTTTAGTATCCTGGGCAAAACGCGCTCGAGAGTACGGTTTTAAAGCTGCAAAAATGGAATGTACTCTTGCTGGGCCCTACAACCATTCTGGTTTACAAGGCAGTGATGAACAGATGACCGAAATTGTTCGAGCGTGTCGAGAGACTGTAGGGCCGGACTTTGCGATGATGGTTGATGTGCAGTATCGATGGTCTGATGTTCATAGTTGTCTGCGTACTGTTAGTAGATGGGACGATTTGGATCTGTTTTTTCTCGAGACTCCTCTGCAAATCGACGATCTGGATGGATATGCTACATTATCTCGCGAAGCACCGATGCGAATAGCTGCAGGTGAATGGCAAAATACCCGTTTTGAGTTTCTAGAGCTGTTGGATCGTGGTCAGGTGCAGGTTGCGCAACCAGATGTAGGACGCGTTGGTGGATTGACTGAGGCAATGAGGGTGTGTCACATGGCACAAGATCGAGGCCGGTTAATTGTACCGCATTGTTGGAAGACAGGCATAGGCATTGCTGCATCTGCACACATGGCTGCGGCTATACCAAACTGCCCTTACATAGAGTATTTACCAAGCGAATTATGTGACTCAGCTTTGCGAAGAGATTTAGTCAGTGAACCACTGGAAATGAAAGATGGAATAGTGAAATTACCTGAAAAACCCGGTTTGGGGGTCGAATTGAATATTGATGCCCTCAAAGCTTATTCTATCTGATATAGAAGTTTTTTTGCTGTCTAAAAGATCCATTATTCAGCTTTTAACATTCCAAACCAATGAGAGTTTCTTTTTTTGTCGAAGCGGAGGATTCATCTTTTCGCCATTGATTCGAACGACTCGATAGAGATACTGAATGGTGGAATTTCAAGTGGGGAGATTTCAGCAGAGCAGATGAAACAATCGAAGACAGGGCGCTACTTCCTAATGGATATCACCCCATCAGTAACCAAGAAACAGGCTTACAGAAGAAGCATAAACCCATGGAATTGAGGTTGATCATGAGTGGATTGACAAGCACTGGCAAAGATTCCGTAGTCAGTGGAAAAAGCTGGATGACTTGGTAAAAGCTGCATTGAGTGAGGCCGAGAACTCAGTTATGGAAAAATAATAAGGAGGAGGTGTGGGACTACAGGTAGAATGTCCGGAATGCAGACATCGAAATCCAGAGGGAATGGCGAAGTGTAATGGGAAGTTTCGCTACGGGTAGCAAAAGGGGCAGAGGTGTAAATTTTCACGCCTGACCAAGACATCGGACAAGATCTACTGGATTGAATACCGAGAGGGCAGTAGGCGAAAGCGGGAACAGATAGATCCGAGCAAGGCTGCTGCAGAAAACTGCCCGAGGTACAGAAGTCTCTGTGGAAGGCAAGCACATTGACCGAGATAAGAATGCGACGGTGACCTTAGCTCAATTGTTTGATTGATTTCTGAATTTGCAGAAAGTGAAAGCGTTGGACAGTTGCGTGTAGATGGCTCAGCAGATCAAGTCCCTAAGCCGTTTCATAAACGCCAACCAGGTGATAAAGGACCTTACAACTCTTCAGTTGGAGGGGTATGTCTGTAGTCGATTTCAAGAACGCTTCGCTAACTCAGCGAGGGCAACCGATTGCGCCAAAAACGGTTAAGGAAGAATTGAATCTATTTCGAAACGTCCTGAATCGGGCTTTGCGATAAGAAGTCATTAGTAAGGTTCCTGTATCCCGATCCTGTTATGAAGATAGACAGCGTTCACAAAAGTTTTTTTACAGACGAGGAATACCAGCAGTTGCTCGAGGAATGCCCCTTATGGCTTAGGCGAATTGTAATCATGGCTCGTTGAACCGGAATGCGCCAAAGTGAGATTCTCAAACTCCAGTGGAGTGATGTAGACCTGCAAACAGGGTTTGTCCGTTTGAAGGCCTCAATGACCAAAACGGACGAAGCTCGTTCAGTGAGATTACTTCCAGAGGTCACTGCCATGCTCTGTGAAACTCCAAGGGCACTACATACCCAACAAGTCTTTTTATCTGCTACGAACAAGCCCATCCCTTATTGGACAACATATGTTCAGAAGACCTGGAAGCAATCACTTGAAAAAGCTGGGATTGAAGGAGCCTGTTTCCGCGACTTGCAGCATGACTTTGTGACTCGAGCGATGCGCAGTGGGAATGCCTCTCATGTCGTAATGAAGCAGGTCGGGCACAAGACTGATTCCATGCTTAGACGTTATCAACTAGGTGATAAAAGAGATCTTCTGGAACTGCAGATTGATTCATCTGTAGCTCCTCAACGCCAAGAAAAAGGCTGAAAAATAGCTCTATTTCACGTGTCCACCAGCCAAGTTAGAGGGGGTAACCCGAGGTAACTCGAGGTAAGGGATAGAAGGGTAAAAATCAGCTGTCAGGCTGTGATTTTACTGAGCTAGAAGTGAACGGAGATAAAACGGAGGAATTACAAGTAAAGTTGCAATGTGGTAGAGGCAAGGAGGATCGAACTCTTAACTCTATCCAGTAAATATCCGCCTTCAAGGGTTGTACGTGGGCAGCGTTCCAAAATTGACAACCTAAAAAACCAGGATGAACCTACACTCAGGTTTGAAACGATCTCTGAGCAATCTAAACAAAATTCCCACCAATCTATCCTCAAAGAACTTCCTCTTTCTAGCTAAATAATCCGGAGTTTAATCCTTTAGGCCTAAAAGCTTCATTCCCCTTGGCAGTCTTCTGGCTGTATTTTGTGCCTTTGACCCTCCATTCAAGGAATTCCTTTTTTGCTTCTTACTCCCCTCCCTCCGAGAGCTAAAGGCAACAACCTTAGTTTTGATTGTTAGGGCTCCAGGTCTAGATTTTCGATTTGAATTCTGNTGGAANATGTTTCTGAAGAATTGAAGNTGCAGATTCAGCAGATGCTGAAGCNATTTCATCGTAAAAGTTNAGGACAATGTGTTTTGAANAAGCAGTAGATCCCANGGANAAATTTAGNCAAGGANTTCGGAGACNANTAAAATGAATATACCTNGTTTCAGTANCANGAAANCGTAAAAATAATTATTTCATTTGTATNATTAAGTATCTGAAATNNATNCTAGAAAAAACCTTAAAAANGAGGATTTTTGANNGAAGANAAAGAAAANANAAGAATNGAAAATTTGAGTGGTATTCTCTACATNACGCTTGCAATGGCTGGGTTTTCAATTGCAGATTTTGCCATTAAGAANTTATCTAGTCGGNTGCCTGTAAGNCAGATCCTNATAATGGTCGGNTTTTTTGAATTTAGCTGGTTCTGGATTATTTCTGTTTACAGGAATTCACCCTTATTNTCAGNCAAGATTAAAAATAAGTTTTTTATTTTGCGNACCTTAGCAGATCTTTTTGCNGCGATTTTCTTTTTTGTAGCAATAGCTNACACGCCATTGAGCTCTGCNNCAGCCATTATTCAACTCAGTCCGCTANTGGTAAGTGTATTTGCTTTGGTAATTTTAAAGGAGCAGGTAAAGTGGCAATCTTGGCTNGCAATTATGGTTGGACTAGTTGGTATGCTGTTAATCATACAGCCNGGCTCTGATAGTTTTTTGCCAGCATCAATTTTCTCAGTNTTAGCTGTGGCTATGTTTGTTTTAAGAGATACATCAACAAGGTTGATGTCAGATGATATCTCTGCACTAACAGTTTCTAGTTGGGCTGCGGTAGCTTGTATGATTGCCGGATTAGTAAGTATACCGTTTTTTCCGTTGCCAATATCGCCAACGATTAGTGAGTTGTTTGTGGTTTTTCTGGTAAGTCCCGTTGGTTGCCTCGCTTATTTTTCGCTTGTCCAGGCAACCCAAAGAGGAAATGTGGCGATTGTTTCTCCTTTCAGGTACACAAGACTTCTATTTACTCTTAGTTTATCATTCTTTTTTTTAAATGAGAGACTGGAGGTTCCAGCACTTCTGGGAATACTGATGATTGCTTGTGCTGGTACATACAACATATTCAGCCTAGTCCAAAAATGAAAACTTGTTAGATTATTGAATTATTTACAGACCTGACCTAATTTTTTGATTAATTTTGTATTTAACTATTTTGATTATCGCAGAATCAAAAGATCAAAAATCGAAAGCCTTGATCCTAGGAAAGTCTTAAATCAAATCAAACTAAAGGATTTACGATAACTCTGTGCTGAAATGACGTCAGATAGATCACCAATTTTTGTAGAATCCCCCTAAATAAATTATTACAAGGTTCCCAAGGTCTCGGTGGCACCATGCTGACGATCAAGAATTTTGATACTTTTGGGCTTCATCCAATTAATTCGGTTATAGCTTCATCAACAATCTTCCTCTCTTGAGGCTGAGCTAAAATTCCACCCGCATGGCCCCAAATGGATGGAATTTCTCTAAAGGTAGCATTCGGTAAGATTTCAGCTTCGTCACGATTGTCATCAGCCCAAAAATATAGATCTGTGGAAGTCGGCATGATGAATCCTTTGGCTGTAATTGATGATAAAGCTGCCTTCAAATTTCCATTATGTGTTGGATTGTCACTGATGTCAGCGCTCTGCCAAGCTCGAATCATCGCCAGCAAATCATTCGGATCACTAGGAATAAAAACACCTTCAAGAAATTTGGGTGCCTCTTGGATTGATTCATAGCCAAGAATGCTATGACCATTCTGCCTAAAGAATTCTTGGGAGAATACCCAAGCCGTGTATACAGAACAGAAAGCTTTCATTCCGGCCATTGGATATTCTTGGTAGTTGCCGTTGTTGAAAACTGGATCTGTTTGTAAAGTATTTGCCAAACTTTCCAACATCAGCCAATTGTGTGCAGAACATTTTGAGGTACCGCAGATTGGAATGAAATTCTGAACCATAGTTGGGTACATTGCTGCCCAATGGTAAGCTTGAAGGCCACCCATCGAAAATCCAATAACCAACTGAATTTCTGATATCCCAAAAGCCTTGGTAACCAACTCATATTGTGCT
>PBWC01000064.1 GCA_002729095.1 Methanobacteriota archaeon | reverse complement strand
TCTTACAACTTGATCCTTACCGTTGTCAACATAGTACAGATTTCCTTCAGGACCAATTTCAAGACCCATAATGAAAGTGGCAGATGTCTGAATTGTTTCTATTTCCGTAGCGCTTTTTCCATCTTTTGCTAAATCATAGGCTACGATTTTCCCATTACCATTTTGAGAAACAAATAGTGTATCTCCGTCCAGAGCAATCCCAGAAGGCCTACTCAATCCAGAATCTAACACACCCCATTCAACGCCAGTAATTCTAGAATATTCTTGAAGGTCCTCTTTTTGAGTTGATGATGGGTTGTTACGCCAATTTGGGTCAAGGATATTTTGAACATTAGTCGAGGTATCATCAGTATTAACCCAAAGAATACGGTTTGTCCCAGTATCTGCAATATAGAGAATTCCGGTTTGTTTATCTAAAATCATATGCCCTGGAATTCCTCCAGCCCTAGTTAACTCAATTTCTGAATATCGGTGAATGATTGCGTCGGAATGGTAATCTTGGCCAGTATCATGATCAAGTTGAAAGTCATAGTAAACCAATTCTCCATAATAGCCGTCAAAATACCAGTAAGCATTTCCTGAATCATGAGCAATACCCATTCCGTCTGGCGATTCATGATTCATGTCTATGTGACTTCCTAGTAATCCATTCCCGTTATTTTGGTTTTCAACTGCATAGTGTGCAAGAGAAGATGGCCATAGCGTAGGACCCATGAACTGATTAGGAGTTGCTGCCAGTCCACAGTATGTGTTTTGAGTTTCTTGTGCGGAACCCCACTGCCAGTCAAATTCGGGATGGTATGCACCAAATGCAATTGCGCTTACTTCTTCCAAAAAGTGGTTACTATTCGAGTCTTCACGGGTCTCAGAGGTCTGGTTGTTAAGTCCAGTATTGTGGACAATTGTCATACTATCATCGCCTCTGTTAGCAATCCACAACTCGTTAACTCTACCCGGGTGGAATTCTAAATCCCTAGGGTCAAAAAGTCCATCAGATGAGTCAACAACTACCACCTCATCAAAACCCGTTCCAAATTGAGCAACAACGTCTGACTCTTCAGATGCTTGGACATGAGAAACTAGTGAAAATAAAATCACAGTGACTAAAAAAACACTAATCTGCTTACCCGACATATTCTACCCTGTGAGTTTAGGGTTTTCATACCTTGCTTTTTCTCATTCCCATTCAATGGTACCTGGTGGTTTGTGAGTAATGTCGTAAACTACTCGATTTACGGCACCTTTGACAGTATTAGTGATTCTCGTGCTTATCTTTTGAAGTACGGAATGTGGTATCTCAGAGTACCTTGCAGACATGCCGTCCATAGATTGTACCGCACGAACAACTATTGTTTCACCATATGCACGAACGTCACCATGAACACCGACGCTTCGCACCGGTAAAAGAGCGGCAAAATATTGCCATGGTAAATCCATTAATCCATCGGATGCAGCTTTTTCAAATTCTTCTTCAACTATTGCACAGGATTCTCTTACCACAGATACTCTTTCAGGGGTTAACTCTCCTAATGTTCTTACTGCTAAACCTGGACCAGGGAAGGGTTGTCTCTCCGCTACGTTGATGCTCAAATGTCGAGCAAGTTCACGAACCTCATCTTTGTATAGTTCTCTTAATGGTTCGACAACTTCTAGAGTCATATCTTCTGGAAGGCCTCCAACGTTATGATGAGATTTGATAGTGTCTCTTACTCCACCACCAGATTCAATCCAATCTGGAGCAATGGTTCCTTGCACCAAATATTTAGCACCACATTTCTTTTGTTCATCTTCAAAAATTCTAATGAATAATTCACCAATTACCTTACGCTTTTGTTCGGGTTCAGTTACTCCCTTTAGAGCTTCGAAATATCGGTCTGCTGCCTTTACTGTAACTAAATTCTTGATACCTTGTTCGGCTAGTAAAGCCTCGATTTGTTCAGTCTCACCTTTGCGCATAAAGCCTGTATCAACATACACGCAATGAAGCAAATCACCAACTGCTTTGTTGGCAATTACCGCTGCTACTGTGGAATCGACCCCCCCTGAACAAGCAATGATTGCAATGTCATCAATTGTATTCTGTAATGACTCGATGGATTCATGAATGAATTCATCGACATCAAACATCTCAAGCGCCCCCGTTAACCTCACGATCTTGGGCTTTAACTCTCTCGACTTGGTCAAGTTTGTTTTGCTTAAGAGCTGCCGCATGTTTTTCATTTTGCAGTGCAAGCATTTGAACGGCCAAGTAGCCAGCGTTATCTCCACGGTCTACTCCAACGGTTGCGGCTGGTACTCCCGGGGGTAATTGAACAATTGATAGTAGAGAATCATATGGCACTCTGCCACCGCATGGGACGCCTATTACTGGTTTGGTTGTCAATGCTGCAACTGCGCCAGGCAATGCAGCAGCAAGTCCAGCCATAGCAATGAAGACTTTACAACCGTCTTCTTCAGCATCATGAATTATCTGTTCAACAAATTTTGGCGATCTGTGTGCACTCGCAACTCGTAACTGATATGTTACATCGAATTGCTTCAATATCTTAGTACACTTTTCGGCAACGGGCATATCGGAGGACGAACCTAGCAGTATTGTAACTTCCATAACATCCTGCCATAGCAGTCGGTTATTCAAGATGACTATTCTTCTTCGGACGAAAAATCATCGAAATTTAATTCTAAAGTTCGAAAATCAAATCTGCTTTCTTGATGAATTCCAAAAATATCAAGTCTCAATACAAGACCGTTTTTTGTTCTAAATCCATAAATCTGGGCGAAGCTATCACTATCAAATCTTTTCAATGCCATAGTATTTTGAGCAAATCTTGCCGAGCGAACATCCCAATCTCTCATACTTTCAGTGGGCAGAAATTTCTTAGCATCCCATCGTAATTGATAGACCAATCCTGAATCCTTGAAAATGAAGTCAATAGAACGGTACATCATCGTTAATGCAAGTAGTGAACTGAGAATACCATATGTGTACATTAAATTATCAGTTGCGACTAAAATCCAAGAAAAAAGTGCGAGAACGCAGAAAAAGAAGCCTAATGCAACCTTCATTGAGTTGAAACTTCCTTGACGCGGCCCAATTGCAGCGACCCCTCCAACAAGAAAAAGAAGAATTCCAAATCCACCAAGCCATTCAATCCATTGTTCTCCTTTTCCAGTAAATGCCATAATCACAGAAAATGAAATTGGCAATATTCCCCAAGATAACGGATATAGGACCGCTTTGGGATTGGGTTTTAGTTCTATTTTCTGCCATCCAAAACTTTCCGGTGATTTGTCTCTGGCTCTGACCATCAAAACCACTACTCATCATCAAATGGATGACGTAAACATAGATTCCTTGCTGCATATACTTCATCAACTCTACGAACTGGAGTAGTTATAGGTGCTTCATGCAGTGTCTCAGCATCCTGTTGTAAAACCTTAATGAAATCCTTAGCAAACTGATCTAGAGTATCTCTGCTCTCGGTTTCAGTTGGTTCAAACATCATACATTCAGGCACTACCAACGGGAAATATACAGTTGGAGCCATGTATCCTTGGTCAAGAAGACCCTTAGCCACATCCATTGCTGATATTCCATATTTCTCTTTGGCCGGTTGAAGGGATAATGTGAACTCATGCTTAGCAACATGCGTATTGGCTCCGTCTACAAACATATCTTCGACGCCAGCATTTTTAGCTTCTCTATGTAGCGCATGTCTCAAGTAATTAGCATTCAATACTGCATGTTCAGACATATCTTTCAATCCATACCCATACCTTCTGTAATAAGCCCAACATCTAATCACAGCACCAGAATTTCCATGCCATTGCTGAACTTTACCAATACTATTTGCTGGTTGGTACCAACCATACCACATTTCATCTACTGCAAACTTTGCTTCGTCTCCAACAATTGGTCTCTTCTTGACAATTGGACCTGGTAGGAATTCAGCAAGGTGTCCTTTCACTCCGATAGGACCAGACCCTGGTCCGCCACCTCCATGGGGTTGGCTGAATGTTTTGTGCAGATTGAAGTGAACTGCATCGAAGCCCATTAGGCCAGGGGATGTTCGACCAAGAATTGCGTTAAAGTTTGCACCATCATAGTACATTTGTCCTCCAACAGAATGAATAATATCAGAAGCGTCAGAAATATCGTTCTCAAATAATCCTAGTGTGTTAGGGTTAGTAACCATCATTAGTGCAACGGTATCATCGACTACCGCTTTTAGAGCTTCTATGTCTATTCTTCCATCTTCTAAACTAGGAATTTCTATAATCTCGAAACCTGCCATAGCTGCACTAGCTGGATTAGTTCCATGCGCTGAATCTGGTACAATGACTTTGGTTCTTTGATGTTCACCGCGACTTCGGAAGTATTCCTGAACACATCTGACGGCAGTAAACTCTCCTTGCGCTCCAGCAACAGGTTGTAATGTTACTTGGTCCATACCTGAGCAAATTGCCAGCATGTGTTGCATTTCATGGAAAATAGACAATAACCCTTGGATATGATGCTCGGGTTGATGGGGGTGAATATCAGCAATCCCAGGAATTTGAGCAATTACTTCGTTAATTCTAGGATTGTGTTTCATTGTACAAGACCCAAGAGGATAAAATCCAGTATCGATACCATAGTTTCTTCTTGAAAGCCAGGTGTAATGCCTAACCATTTCGGGCTCAGATAATCTAGGCCATCTAGGGAGATCCTTTCGGACTAAGTTCTTAGGGAGTGTTACTGAGTCTGCAGGTAACAATGTGTCAGGTTGGGAGTATCCCATTCCCTCGGCACCAGCAAAGTCAAACAAACGGCTCAAGCAATCACCCCCGCTGACCAGACCGCAAGATGTGCAGCTAATAACTCAATTTCTTGGGCTGATGTTTGATCAGTCACTGTAACCAATAACCAATTCTTCCTACCGTTATACCATCTACCTGCATCAAAGCCACCTATTATTCCAACCCCATCTAGATATTTCAAGCAATCAGCTGCTGATGCTGGAAGTTCGACTATAAATTCGTTAAAGTGACTACCTGAAGAATGTGGTATGGCAATTGTATTTATTTCACCTAGTTTCTGTTTGGCTAAATTACAAGCAGTAATGTTTCTGAGGGCTAAATGCTCTAAACCTTCTGGACCTAGTAAAGACATATGCATGGCCCCCATCAATGCAATCAAAGTTTCATTAGTACAAATGTTGGATGTAGCTCTATGTCTTCTAATGTGCTGCTCTCTAGTTGAAAGAGTGAGACAATATGCTTCTTTTCCATCAACATCAATACTTCGACCAACAATTCTTCCGGGCATCAATCTGAGATATGTTTTGGAACACGCAAAAATTCCGTAAATCGGCCCACCTGCAGTAACCGGACTTCCTAGCGGCTGACCCTCGCCGACTACGATATCAGCGCCATAGTTGCCTGGCGCCTCGACTAAACCTAGGGAAATTGGTTGAATTCCTATGATTAAAGCGGTATTTTCGCCAATAATCTCCTTTAATTTAGTGTATCCCCCGTCTAAAAGACCTAGCGGGTTTGGCTGTTCAACGTAGATACCGCAAGATCCTGCCGCTTGTTCTACACTGGACAAATCGATTGTACCGTCTTGATTGTGATGAAGATATTTTATCTCAATACCGGCCCCTTGACAATAATTTTGCATTACTGATACTCGATCGGGTGGAGTCAACTCTGAAATGTAAACCGTATCCTTTTGGGTTGCCTTTCTGTTGTGCACACGAACTGCACAAGTTAGTGCTTCTGCAGCAGCAGTTGAACCATCATAAAGGGACAAGTTAGAGATGGGTAGTCCGATCAATTCAGACACTAAAGTTTGAAACTCCCACATTGCTTGTAACATTCCTTGACTAACTTCAGGCTGATATGGGGTGTAAGAGGTCAGGAATTCACCTCTGGTGACTAATTGAAATACCGAGGCTGGAACATAGTTTCGGTAGAGACCTGCTCCTAGGAATGACACAACATCCGCCATAGCTAGGTTTGAACCGAGGAGTCTTCTAGCATCTGCGATAATTTCTTCTTCAGATTGTGGAGGAGGTAAATCTAACTGAGCATTCATTCGAACACGTTCAGGAATATCACTGAATAAATCGTCAATACTACTGAAGCCCATTTCTTCCAACATTTCTAATTCTAAACCACGATTTGGCAACTGGTCTACCATCAAATACCTCCTTGTTCAAACTTGTCTGCGCGCGTAACCACCATAATATTCCCTACTAAATCACACAAATGGTGGCCTGAATATTTCAGCCCTAACCGACTTCCTCGGACTTGCAACAATCAATACTTCATCACCAACATCGACACCAGAAATATATCCTATTCCAATGCCAGTATTTGCTAAACTTGGGGCGGGCGCACCTGAACTTAACTTTCCAATCACTTTTCCAGTTGCATCTGTAACATCTTTTCCTGGTCTAGGTAAAGGCCCCTTCTCAAGGTATTTGATTCCCCACCAGCGAGCGTCCTCAGAACCATGACTGACTACTCGATGCTTGCCGATGAATTCATGTTCAGTATCTAAGCCAAATGGAACATTGGTTTCCCAAGAATCGCGGGCAAGGAACGGGTCTGAATCCGACAAACCTGGCCAACAAAAATCAACGCCTGAAAGTAGGTAACCCTTTTCGAGTCTCAGTGTATCTCTAGCGCCTAAGCCAACTGGTGTTGCTCCAGATTGGATTAAACTGCGCCATAATTTTGCGGCATCAGCATTAGGAATGAATATCTCATAACCAGCCTCACCGGTGTAGCCAGTTCCTTGTATCCATCCGGAGATGTCTAAATCATTATCTTGTATTTTTTTCCAAGTAAATCTAGGCGTGTGATTTTCTTCACCCAGAACAGCAGAAATGTATTGTTTTGAATTAGGGCCTTGTAGGGCTATAATTGAGGTTTCACTTGACAGGTTTTCAATGGTTATCGAGCCATCATTAGGCAACTTCGAATTGAACCAATCCCACATCACGCCGATCATTGAAGCATTGGGAACTCCGAGAATTTCGTTATCCGAAACAACTGCAAAAATCATGTCATCAATGATGTATCCATCATCGTCCAAAAAGTGAGTGTACGCGCATCTTGAGGTGGAGATTGATGTAACTTTTTGTGTTGCGATACTTTCTAGCCAAGGTTTAACCGAAGTTCCTCGGAAGCTGAACGTCCCCATGTGTGAAACATCGAATAACCCTGCGTTACCCCTAGTTGCTAAATGCTCATCTTTGATGTTAGAATACCAGATAGGTAGCTCAAATCCATGGAAATCAACTATGTTTGCGTTGAGAGAAACATGCTCATCATACAGCGAGGTTCGAACTAGACCATGGCCGCCCATAACAAAGGGAAAACTAGACACTCCTTAAACTCAAGTAAAAATATTCAATCACTGGTTTTCCGGAATACTTGAAATAATCTCATTACCATGGTGAATCACCCTTTGTAGGAATCCGTCGATAACTTCAGTTGTAGTCATAGGATTAGAAATTACTGGACGCAAAATAACATTCTCGCCAATGTTAGAACGGCTAACCAAATACTCACCTTCTCTAAATAATCTATCCCTAATCTCAGTATTCAGTTTATTCAAATCAAGTTCTTCATTTTCTACAATATATCTGAAGCAAACATTTGACCATTGCCTGTGGGACATCATCTCAAGGTGATCATTTTGAATGATTTTTTCCTCCAAATACTGGGCTAAATGGCAATAATCTTCAACCATTTTCGCCCACCCAGAATCACCAATCTCCCTCCATGCAAGCCACAATTTTAGGGCATCATTTCTCCTACCGCATTGTAGAGAGTACCTACCGAGGTCAACTTCTTTTGAATCCTCGTGAAATAAGTAGTGAGCAACATCCCCATGAGTACAAATATTTCTTAGGATATTCTTGTTTTTCACAACGAATGCACTGCAAATTAACGGCATCCCCATCATCTTGTGGGCATCCCAGCATACGCTATCTGCTAAATCAACACCATCCATCAGATGACTGTATTTAGAGGAGAACATACAACTTCCACCCCAAGCAGCATCAACATGCAACCAAAGAGACTCACGATGTGCTATTTCAGCCAATTCACGAATTGGATCAAAAGAACCTCTAACAGTTGTTCCAGAAGTTGCAATTATGCAAAAAGGAATTAATCCTTCACTCTTGCTTCTATTAATTTCTTCGACAAGTGATTCTGGATTCATGCGACCTTTGTCATCACAAGCAACTTTGAATACATTCTGATGCCCTATTCCAACAACATTCGCTGACATCAAAACTGAATAATGCGATTCACTAGAAACAAATGCCGCATATTTTGAACCATCAAAGCCAATTTTTGATGACAATGGAAGAATTGATTGGCGGGCGCACAGCATCCCCAACATGTTACCGTTTGAGCCACCAGTAGTCATCGTTCCATAACCATCAGAAAAGCCCATTATCTCTGAAATTCTCTTGATTATAGTTTGCTCAATTAAAGTTGCCAACGGTGCCAGTTCATATGTATACATTGACTGATTGGTAAGAGCCGATATAACTTCACCTGCAAATGCAGTAACATTTAGCCCACCCCAAAGAGGATTCATGAATGATCCACTGTTGGTTCTGACGCATTGTTTCAGAAATTCATCAATATCGTCCAAGACTCTGTCGACTCCTCTACCTTCTAGAGGTAATTTTAGATCTGTGGTTTTTTGCCTAGAGTTGTAAGAAACATAATCGATGGTGCTGACAGATTTATCTTCACTACTTTCAATGTAGTTAACCGCCCTTTTAGCGATTTCATCTATGAAGCCCTCTAGTTGCATGTGTCGCACTAAACCTGCGTCTGCCATTAATCCTTAGTACTATACGGTGTTTTGCTCATATAAGTTAAATTTGTTATAAGTGTTATAAATTCATAATAGGTCTATTTCTATTCATTATGCATTCGTGACATATAGAGGTGTTTTTATTTATTCAATAGAAATTATGCGTTACTTAGTTAAGATCTAAACAAAATGATTAGAGTTTTCACTGATAGTATGGAATTTGAGAAAATTATCTGTTTCTAGATATATTTTCACATGATAATGTCATTCAAACTGCATAAATAATTAGTAACATTGAATAGTAATGCCCATTAGCCGACATCATGCTAGGAGAAGTTGGCGGCAAATGGCTAGACAAGTTACATCAAGATGTAGCTAAAGATTTGAGGAGTAAAGGTTGGTCTCAGTCTGAGATTGCCGACATACTGGGTTCAACACAAAGTACAATCTCAAGGCACATCCAGAAGCCAACCGTTGAATTAACAGCCTCTGCCGATGAGGCTATGATTGATGCTTGGTCAAGTGAACTATCACAGGCATTAAACTCAATAGGACCAAATGGCAAAGTTGTAAGGCAAAGATTAGTTGTTGAATTTCAATTCAATCCAAATCATACTATCCGATTTGACAAAACTCTAACTGGCTTAGATCTAGACAGCGGACAAGAGCAAACGGCTCTGCTTCGTAGACTTGAATGGGCAATAGGAAGATTAGACCCCAAACGGATAGCAAATGTAATTCCTGCAGTTGGAATGAACATTGCTTCTTGTAACAACGGCGCTAGAGATATTTCAGAAGTTGCTGCATTTCCTGGCAAGATATCAATTGTTGGCGATAAACTACGTCACCATGAAACTCCACGTTATGGAGTGTCAAACCACCTCGCTAACATACTTCTTCAATCACATATTATGAACGATGCAAAAACATCAATTATCAATATTAATCCAATGGCTACAAATTCAGACATTGATGAGGCAAGAATAAAGAAGTTGTGTGAACAACTCGGATACTCTTTTGCAACTGCCTCTAAAGGTAAGATAACCGGCAACCACACTAAATTAGACGTAATTCTAGATAGTGGAGATTTCGGTTGGGAGCCGAACATGTATATTCTAGCCCATAACCCCCTGGAGTTGATTGATCGAACGCACCAAATTGTTGCATCTTTGTGAGGAATTGAAATGAATTTTAGACCTTATTTAATACTTTTAATTATTACCTTTGCTCCTCTTTCAGGTTGCTTAGAGGATGCACCCAGCGAAACTGAAGAATGCTTAACTTTGCCTTCAGGACACGAAGACGATGGGAAACTGAGAATTTTGACATATGATGTTTTAGCACTTACAGATTCGATGATTAATGACTTTACAAACGCAACCGGGATTGAAGTCGAATTTTTCAAAGAATCTGATTCGGGTGGAATCCTTGACCTGATGATGTTAACTAAAAATGCTCAGCAAGCAGACTTGATGATTGGTTTGGACAATTCATATCTACAGACTGCGATTGATAATTGTCTACTAAGAGAGACACTATTCACACAAAATCCTCAGTACCAAAATATTTCATCGACAGCATTAGAACCCTACTCAGGTGACCTAGCTATTCCATTTGACCAAGGTACAGTCTGTTTGAACTATGACGAAGATTATGTCGATGGCACCAACGTCTCAACACCTACATCGTTGTGGAATTTAACTGAATCTCAGTGGGAAGGTAAAACTGTGTTTCCTTCCCCGCTTTCATCATCACCAGGTAGAGCATTTATGATTTCTACAATAGACTACTTCAACAATGATGACGACCCGACAACCGATGCGTTTGACTGGTGGAAAGCAATGAAAAATAATGGCGCAATTTTTACCTCAGGTTGGAGTGAAGCATACGAAATACACTACACTGGCGGGTACGGAGAATATGTTGAAGGACACATAGGTGATGCACATCTAACCGTTTCATATTGTCACTCACCGGGTGTTGAAGCGTATTATGGCTCTAACTATACCCACTCAACCAGCTTAAACCTACCAAGGAGTTCATTCCACCAAATTGAATACACTGGCATTATTAATGGTGCTGCCAATGTTGCCGGAGCAGAACTTTTCATCGAGTATCTATTATCGAATGATATTAATTCTCAAATGCCAGAAAATAACCTAATGTACTCTGTTATAGATGGTTATGATTTGCCTGAAACCGATGGATACAGATACCACTCTGATATTGCCAACCAACCCGTTGAAACCCCAATATCTACAGTAAATCTGGAAATGGAGTCATGGCTTGCAAAATGGAAATCCTCAACTGAATGATGGGGCATTTTCATGCTCAATGCCGATAAAAAACAGACTATCGTAAATGGCTTACAATGGTTCGTTGTCGGTTCATTTTTTCTGGCATTATTTGTCCCACTGTTTTATTCGGTAATAAGATTACAATCTGTAACCGGAATGAGTAGTTTATCTGCAATATCTAACTTTTTTGACATTGTTGGTACTAGGGAGGCATTGAAATTTACGCTACTACAAGCAACATTCTCGGTTATTGTGACGCTAATAATCGGGGTGCCATTGGCATGGTATCTAGGGCGATATGAATGGAAGAGAATTCGTATTATCAGGGCTCTTCTTTCAGTACCATTTGTAATGCCGGCAATTGTTGCTGCAATGGGGTTTATAGCACTCATCGGTGACAATAGTCCACTCAATTTAATTGGAATTGACCTTCGTGGTCAAACGATAAGTTTACTGAATGGAAAAACAATAAGCATGTCACAGCTAACTGGTTTCGAAAATCCTGGTCACTTCATAGCGTTAATAATGGCTCATGCCTGGTTTAATATTTCTTTAATTATTAGATTTGTAGAACCCACTCTTTCTACTATGGATCCAAAGTGGGAAGAACAGATTAGATTACTTCCCTCTGGAAGTACGTTTCTAAAACGCGTTAGAAATCTATGGATACCTTTTATCGGTCCAGCAATTGCATGCTCCTCTGCGCTATGTTTCATTTTTTCATTTACTTCTTTCGCACTAGTTAAGTGGCTTACTCCGAATGAATCCACACTAGAATCCTTAATGGCAGAATCTGGGGGTACAGCCGGAATTTACAATTACAGGGTAGACACTAGCGAAATCGTCCTATCAATTTGTTTGATTCAGTTAATTATTCTATTCTCAGCATTACTTCTCACTTCCCATCTGCAAAAGAAACACTCAATTAGACATGCAATAATCAGTGAATTAAGCGCCAGAAAAAGTCGTGGCAAAGCCGGATTGTTCGGGAAGTTGGTCGTTTTATTAGGTATCATATTCACAATTATTCCATTGGTTCTTGCTCTCATATCTTCTTTTAGAATAAGAAGCATCAATGATGGAAATGCGAGTTTCAATTATAGTTTTGATGCATGGAGGGAAGTTTGGTTAGGAGACAATTCAACTATTGCCTTATCCGAAGCATTAGTTAATTCCATCATATATGCTGTTGTTACTCTAGTTATTTCGATAATAATTGGATGGACGATTGCTTCATGCATTAATAGGCTTGAAACCGACGGGAAAAATCGNGCAGCAAAAATTGTTGATTTCATCAGTCTATCTCCACTTGCGGTTTCTGCAGTAATGATCGGACTCGGGATTTTAATCGGGGTGCTAAGATGGGTTCCAGAATTATTCAACTGGTTTTTCATACCAGTAATACCACATGTTCTTTTGACGACNCCATTCGTAGTTAGAGTAATGTTACCNGCCATTCGCAGNCTGGATAAATCATTTGAGCAGCAGGCAAAGTTGTTNGGCCTTTCACCTCTAAATGTGTGGATTCATTCAAGACTNAGTTTTCTTAGAGGACCGTTAGTTGTAGCAAGTTCTCTTACAATCGCATTTTCATTAGGCGAATTTGGAGCGACATGGATTCTAGTAAGATCAGGTTCTTGGGATACGCTATCAATACTAACCGACCAGTTAATGAATCAGCCTAAATTTAATCCCTTAATTTACCCTATGGCCATGGCTAGTGCCTCCTTATTGATGATTCTAACTTTCATACTATTTCTTATCGCAGAAAGGGTACGAACAGAAGGGCAAGGGAGTGGCTTTTGATGAGTAATGCAGTCGTATCGATGCACAATGTTTGCAAAAAATTTTCCGACCTTAGTCTATTTAATGATCTAAATTTAGTGGTCAATAAGGGAGAAATTATTGCAATTATTGGACCTAGTGGTTGTGGAAAAACGACTCTTTTGCGAATGATTTGTGGCCTAGAAAATGATTACACCGGCAGCATTAGGTTCGAGGGCANGGATATTTCAGAGAATCATGTTCAAGATAAAATTGGTTTTATTTTTCAAAAGCCTATTTTATTTCCGCACCTCAATGTTGGAAGAAATATTCTTCTTGGATACAAACAGAAGGGTAGCAAGAAATTATACAATGAAATAATCGAAAGAGAATTACAATTCATAGGTTTGCCAGGTTTTGCAAAGAGGAGAGTTGAATCTCTGTCAGGAGGAGAGTCTCAAAGAGTTGCTCTCGCTCGAGCATTGTTGGCAAATCCAGAACTACTCCTTTTAGATGAACCATTCTCATCACTAGATGTTAGTTCTAGACGCACTCTGGCAACCGAAACACGGCATTTTATCAAATCTAAGATGAAGACTGCAATACATGTTACCCATGATGAAGAAGAAGCAAAAATTATTGCTGACAGGGTTATTTATTGGCATGAATTAGTAGAAATCAAAAAAACTACTGAGGACAAGCAATAATAACGAGTTATGACAAAGAATGTATGAGCGCATATGATAGGGACCCCACTAGATGTTTTACCTTATGTCAGAGGAATCCAAATGGTTCTCTCAAGATATGAGGGCTACACCAAAGGTAAGCGTCGAGATGCTGACAAATTAATTCGTGATGAAATCGTTAGAGCTTCAGGTAGAGCAAGGGCACATATCATCAATATCCATGACTCATCATTCAAAGACGGTGCAATACCNATCGCTCGAGCAGCAAAGGCAGCATGCACNGAAATCGACGTTCTAATTGAAGATGTAAACAAAGCCACNACTGGAATGAATCATGCTTTTTTCTCNGGCAATCGCTCGGCTTCTAATTCAGATTTGAAGAAATTAATCAAACACGATCATGANGTAATCGATATGGTTACCAAATCAGTGAATATAGCCAATAGTGCTGAACTGGCTTTCAATAGCGGTTCAGAACCTGATGAAATAATCAAACTCATTAGGCAATGCCAACAAATGACTACAAGTTGTAGAGGTTTCTTTGGTTCCAGAGCAACAATACTAGGTGGCCTTAGACAAAAAAGTAAGAAAAAGTAGATGTGATAGATATGTCAAATGTATACCGCTGGAGAAGTAATCCGAATATATTAGCAAGATTAGTTGATGCNAATAATATTCAAACTTGGAAGTCACAACAAGTCATTTTGAAGCCAAATGAAGCATGTGCATTCATTATTGATGGTAGAATAGGAGATATTGTTTCTGAAAAAATTGTGCGTAATGTCGGAGGAGGACTTGGTAGATTTATCGGAGATATGATGGGNGCNACTGCAACAGACCGAAGGTTACTATTTGCTATGACTGGCCCAGCCGACATCTCAATTCCTTTCTCCAGTAACCTTAATGATGGGTCAAAGGTTCAAGGATTTGCTAACCTAAGAGTGCAAATTAGAGATGACGATATCCCTAAACTACTCAACATGTTCGCAAATAGTGCACCGATGTTAGATCGTGAAAGACTCATCAAGGTGTTACAACATGAATTAACGAATCGAGTCATTACCCCAACACTTTCACTTTGTAATTCTGCTGAGGACCTTCGAACTCCGAATTTCCAAGAACAGTTCGAAATGAGGGCTGAAGTTGAAATGAGGGCAACATTATCGACCCTTGGATTCACATTTTTGAAAGCATTCGTTGCATCCAATGCTACTGATAGTGAAAAGATTAATCAGTTACGTGCAGAACTTTCAGCAGCAACACAGACTGAGGGTGCACATGCTGAAGCGTTGATGGAAAGAATTGCAATAAGAGAAGCGGCTACTCTGCGTAGAATCGAGTGTGAAGTTAACGTGGCTAAGGCTGAAGCTGCTGGTAAAGTTTCAGTTGAATTGGAAAGTGAATTGAAAGAATTACGAAAACAAGAAGCACAGTGGGAAGCGGAACTCAAGAGAGACCAAGGAAGGTCTGAAATAAAAATGAAGGAAGAAAGTCACAAAACTGAACAAGCTATGGCNCTTTTTGAACANGTTCANGCNAANAAGNGNCAACGNATTGANCAACAGCACGNNCATCAAAATCAAAGAATGGANAANCAAAATGANTTACANGTNAAGATGATGGAAATGGCNGCTGAAAANGGNGCNCTAACTCCNGAAGTNATGCAAGAATTNNTGAAACANCANACTGCTCAAAANGCAGTAGATGGNAGNGGNGGAGANNTNCCATCNTCNNCTNNTNNNGTGCAACAATCTAATGNNTGNCCNTCNTGTGGNAAAGNNNTNCAAGCAGAATGGAGTACGTGTCCTTACTGCGGTTTCGCGTTAAGTTGAGCATGTTTGAAATGGGATATTTATGGCAATCGAGCTAGGTTCAAAGCCATGGAGAATTTGGAGAAGTCACCTGAAGAAACAAGATTCTTGGTTGGGAACTAGACTCCCTACTGTACTGTTTTGTTCCATCATTTTCGGAGCCGGTCTAGGCTATCTTGCAATAAATAAATTCTCCAATTGGAGAGATTGGCAGGCTTTTGATCCTACCATCTCCTTAGATAATGCAATACCTGTTATTCCTTGGATGATTTTACCTTACTACACGTTATATTTCTACTACCCAATGGCCGCATTTTTAGGGATGAAAAACGAGCAAACTAGGAGAGAATGTATTTTATTTCACCAAATTTTACTTATTTTGACTTGGTCTATTTTCTTGATTTTTATTTTGCTTCCGGTAAAAGTAGACTTGCGGAATTCGATTAACTATGATGAGTTAGGCATCTGGACGGGGTTATTTGAAACTCTACATTCTGTTGATACTCCATGGAATGCTTGGCCATCACTACATATTGTTCAAAGCCTGTTGAGCGTATTGGTGGTACAAAGATGGTATGCATCAGAATCAAAAAATAATAAACTCTTGTTCGGTTTTCTTTGGCTAAGTTGGGCGCTTTTAGCAATATCAATTTTAACTACTAAGCAACATTTTATTTGGGATTTAGTAACTGCGATAATTGTTACTCTGTGGTCTTGGAAATACTGGTTTTTGCCCATACTAAATCGTTCAAATGATGAAGACTTGATTGCTGAATTTGAAGCAATGGTCAATAGTTAGCCAAATACTAAACTGACTGTCTCTGGACTAGTTAGATAGATTGTTAAACTTACTCCAGCCATTATCATCATCCAAGAGCCCACTAATTTGATCATTCCAGTTGCTCTTCTAAGGAAATTAATCATGACTTGTCGACCAAGTCCGACGAGTAGAGTAACAATAATCATTAGAACTAGTAAACCTACCATCAGTCCTCCAATTCCTAGTGCGGTTGCACCAGAACCTAGAGTGCCCAAATATAGAACGAATGGTAAAACTGCAGCAGCGGTACAATCGATTGATGCTGCAGCATAACCAATACCGTACAGATACATATTCCTCTTAGGTGTGAAAATATCATCATCTTCAGTTGTACTGTATTTATCGACGAATTTTTGAACAAAACCCATAACATGAGAGGTTATCCCAAGCAACATCATCGAACCCAAAATAACAAGTAGAATTGCAATACCTATTGCGATATAGTGAACCAAACCTGACTTTTCAAAGGCTTCTCCCATAATCATTGCAAGTATTCCAATTAACAAAAAGAAAGTCCACATACCTAACCCTGATAGAGAACCTATAACCACTGGACTAGGCATTTTTGTTTTGAGTTTACCAGCCTCAATAAGTTCGTCTTCACGCGCTCCTAGAGATAAATAGTAAGAAATGAAACCTGGAAGAACAGGGAATGCACAAGGAGAGAAATACACCAGTATTGAAAGAATTAATCCTAATACAAAAATTGCGACATATGATGTGGATGGTTCCTCCCAAGCTATTCTAAGATCGATTGTGTCTTCTACTTCGCCTGTTAAGGCGGTTTCAACTACTGAATCGAACGATTTCCATCCATCAGTAGGGGTCCCAGTAGACTGTCTAGCAATAATATAACCTTCCTCATCTAAGACCAATACAACCGGAATTTGTCCGGTTCCTGCTGTAGTGAACAATCTAACAGGGTCTGTAGTTGAGCCGTCTTCAAGAGTTGCAGAATTAGTAGTACCTATTCCCGTTGCGTAGTAAGGGACATGATATGCACCAGATGACTGATTCAGATAATCCAAACCTTCGGTATACCAAGAACCATAAGCAAAAACTTTCAGAGTTTTGTTCGAATTATTGGCTAATTCATTCCAATCGTCTAAATTATCTTCTAAATGTTGCTGAACTTTATGACAACTGCCGCAATCACGAGCCATGAAATCTAATATTATTATATCTCCAATATGGTCTTCTAAATGTATCCACCCAGTTTCGTTGACCAAAGAAGATTCATAATCAGAACGATTCAATGATTCAAACACGATGTTAGGGACCGGTGCAGGTTCTGCATCAGACTGAAAAATTTCATCCATGCTATCAAACATTGATAATGCAGCAAAAGATATTGTACCAAACATCACTAGAGCAATACCAAATGCCTTCCAAGTCTCTGAGCGTTTGAATACCCCAAAATCTACTTGAGATATTATTCGCATAGAATTGCCAATTGGTCTATGTAATTGAAATTGTCTTTACATTGTTTGTTTGAAAGTATAACCAACTATTTTAATATCGAAAAGATATCGTGTAGGATAATGATTAGCAGAAATACGATTACTTTGTTCATTTTCTCAATGCTTGTTATTAGTATAACACCAATTACTGATGCCAATTCATCCGGTAAGCACAATTCAAGCAACGGTTGTAGTTGTCATTCAAATTCTGGTAGTCAACCTACAATCAGTCATAATTTCCCAGCCTCTTATACTGCAGGACAAACTTATTCTGTGACTGTTAGTCTTTCAACTTCAGGCTCTGGAGGTTTTTCCGCAACTATTGACCTGGGTTCATTCACAAATGCAGGACCCAGCACATCTACTAGTGGTTCAAGTGCTACACACTCCGGCTCTGGTTCCACATCCTGGTCTTTTGATTGGGTTGCACCAAGCAATTCAGGGTCTGGAACTGCAACCCTCAGGATAGCTGGATTATCAGCTAATGGAAATGGAAATTATTTCGGAGATTCTTGGGGTACGACATCTTTCAGTATTACCGAAAGCCTGCCTGCAAATAACCCCCCATCTGTTTCTAATCTAGTAATTACTCCTAACGGAGATGTTTCTACCGCCGATTCGTTTACGCTAAGTTATTCATTTTATGATTCGGATGGTGACCAAGAAGGTCCGACACAGATCAGGTGGTTCGTTGATGGAAGCCCATCTACATCACATAATGATTTGAAAACAATCCCGAGTTCATCAACAACAATAGGCGAAGTTTGGACTGTTGAAGTAACTCCACACGACGGAACCGAAACTGGACAAATGGTCCAATGTCCAGATTCAGTAACTATCGTAGAGATGGATTCTGATAGTGACGGGGTTCCTGATAGTCAGGACGCTTTTCCCAATGATCCAAGTGAAACTACAGACTCTGACTCCGACGGAGTTGGCGATAATGGTGATGCATTTCCCAACGACTCCACTGAAACTGCAGATTCTGACTCCGATGGAGTTGGTGATAATTCCGATGCATTTCCTAATGATTCTACTGAAACATTAGATTCCGATGGAGATGGGGTTGGAGACAATGCTGACGCATTTGATAACGATCCAACTGAAACGACAGACTCAGACTCTGACGGGGTTGGAGATAATAGTGATGCTTTTCCTAATGACTCTTCCGAAACAGTAGATTCCGACAGCGATGGCGTTGGCGACAATGCTGACGCATTTGATAACGATCCAACCGAAACTACGGATTCTGATGGAGATGGTGTCGGAGACAATGCTGACGCATTTGATAATGACCCAAGTGAAACTACAGATTCTGACTCTGATGGAGTTGGAGACAATAGTGATGTATTTCCTAATGACCCATCTGAATCAGCTGATTCTGATGGAGATGGTGTTGGAAATAATGCTGATGCTTTTGACAATGACCCCACTGAAACCTCAGATTATGATAGTGATGGTTTGGGAGATAATGCTGATAATGATGACGATGATGACGGAACCTTGGATATTGATGATGCATTCCCGTTAAATCAATCTGAAAGCAAAGATACCGATAATGACGGAATCGGAGATAACTCCGATGAAGACGATGATGGTGACGGAATTTTAGACATTGATGATGCAAGTCATCCAAATAATTCTGACAAACTAGATACTGATGGAGATGATATCATTGATGATTCTGACCCTGATGATGATAATGATAACGTGATAGATTCTGCTGATGATTTCCCTAAAGATCCAAATGAGAGTATTGATTCTGATGGTGATGGAATCGGAGATAATGCTGATGCTTTCGACAACGACCCAACTGAAAGTGTAGATTCTGACGGTGACGGAGTGGGAGATAATTCTGATTGGGCCCCGAACGATTCGACCGAGTCTGCGGACAGTGATGGAGACGGTGTTGGCAATAATGCAGACGCCTTCCCAACTGACGCATCCGAAACCAAAGATTCCGACGGTGATGGAGTCGGAGACAATGAGCAATTAGCTGCCGAAGAGAAAGCGCAAAGAAATTTGATTATTACCATAGTTGGACTTGTACTAATAATCGCTGGAGGTACAGTATTCTTCTTACGAAAGAAAAGTAGTTCTGATACTGTTAAGGATTTCTCAGCAAGTGACGAATTACAAAATATCCAAATGGCTAGTATCCCAACCATGAACCAACAATTTAATCCAGCCACTGCTCAACCAGTAGTGAGCCAAAGTCAAGCAACTGTGATTAATCAATGGACTGATGAATCTGGATATACTTGGAGAAGTCTTAGTGATGGAACTATGCAATGGTGGACTGGTAGCGATTGGAAAAAACGCTAATCATATGATTGGTTGGTTACGTAGCCATTCAAGATCGGAGATGTATAATTGACGAATATCATCTAGACCTAAGACTAACATCGCTAATCTTTCCAGACCCATTCCCCAAGCCAAAACTGGATGAGTTATTCCCAATGGTTCGGTAACTTCGGGTCTGAAAATACCCGCTCCACCAAGTTCTAACCACTTCCCTCGCCATTTCACTTCAATTTCTAAACTTGGCTCGGTGTAAGGGAAATATGCAGGGCGAACTCTAACTTCTGGGTATCCCATCTTCTCATAAAAAGTCTTGAGAGTGGTTACTAACATTTGTAAATTAGCCCCTTCTTCCATTATTATACCTTCAATTTGGTGAAACTCGGGCAGGTGTGTCCTGTCAATGGCCTCTTTCCTGAACACTCGATCTACAGTAAACATTCTACATGCCTTAGATGGATTTTCAGCCAAATATTGGATTGTATTTACTGTAGTGTGAGTCCTTAGTAGGCCTTTCTGCGATATTTCTTTAGAGAAATTACCACCCCAACCTACTGAACCTGTATCGCCTCCAGAGGTATGAATTTCCGACCATAGTTCCATTATTTCATCGGGCAAAACCATCTCGGATGGATTATCTAAATAGAATGTATCTTGCATTTCTCTGGCAGGATGGTCTTGGGGTATGAATAAAGCATCCATATTCCATCCTGCAGTTTGAACATAATCTTCGACCAATTCTGAGAATCCCATCTCAAGGAAGATATTCCTNATTCTTTCAATTAAAGCCTGCATNGGATGACTTCTTCCAGTTCTTGGAGTAGCAGATTCTAAAGTCACATCAAAAGCACGAAATTCTGCATTTCTCCAGTTTTCGCTTTGCAGNAATTCTGNAGTTATCTCACTAACCATTTCCTTTTCAACTAGTAAATCTTCAGGAATGGATAATCCTTGAGAGGTTATTTTCCAAGTCCTAGTGGTAGTATCATGGCTTTCAATGAAACCTTTTCGGCCCCTNAAGTGTTCTAATAATTCATTATTCAAACTGCTAGCTTTTGCCGGTAACCTTGATAGAAANTCCGAACGCNTGGAAATTGTTTCCTCGACTGATTTAGGGTCTTTTGCTGAAAATTTTCCAGCCTCTAAGATAACTCCCATCCGTTTCAAAAGACCCACTCCCGGACCTGCTTCATGCCTTTCAAATGACTGTTGAAGTGAAGCCATATCTGGTGAATTAGAGGTAGAAATCCAATTCCAAAGCCTTGCTTCTAAAAGACCATTTTCAAGGGCAGACAAGCCTTCTGATGACAACTTAATCTCAGTCTCTGATGATTCGAAGGTTTCTACAAATCCTAAATTGGATAAACCTAATCCAGCCCCGACTGCAACCGCTTGGTCACTCCAATCACACCCTGAAAGTACTTCATCAAGAGACCAAATTTTTGACTCATCTGATTGCATTATTTTGAGCATTCGACGCTCCGGGTTGAGTAACTTCGAGGCGTCCATGAACCTTCGAAAGAGGGTCCATCTTTCAAATCTATGGCAAACTAAACTAGAAATGACTGATTAATCAAGGATTACTCTTCTTCCGATTCCCAAAGAAGTATCGAACATTTTGGACAGGTATATGATTGTGGTCTTGAGCCNTCTTGAATGTCAACATTACCGCATGGCCCACAAACAATAGTCGACCTAATTGGCTCATCTAAAGTAACGTCAACACGATACATAACTCTACCAGCATCGGGCAACATTTCTCCGCTTGGAGTCCAATCTTCAATTGCTTCTTTTGACATGCCAATATTAGATTTCATACTCATTCCGATTATGAATAAAATTAGTCCACAAACTCCAACGGTTGCACCCATAGAATAAATCCCACCGATAGAAAAAAATGCACCGAATGAAATACAAATAAACCCAGAGAGTATAAAATTCTCGCGAGGATTCCTTGCCATTTCTAAGCCTCAATTGATAGAACTTGAGAGTGCTTGTGCCACCTTGGGGATATGTTCAGTTGGAATTGCACAAAGACCTATTCTAACACCGCCAGTTAACGGAACCAAGTATACCTGCTGACTCGCACAATCCTCAGCAACTTGAATTGGATCCTCACATTCAAGCCACGCAAAAAATCCATCATGGGTAGGATTGATTGGAACAGACAGTTTTTCACATTCTGAAATGAATAGATTTCTTCTATTCTGTAAAATATTTTGCAACCTTTCACACTCATCAGACCAGTCATTTCCTAATTTCTCATCGTCATGAATTTGGCTAACTGCATACTGAGCAAGTCTAGATGTTGCCGACCATGTTTGTCTGCCTGTGACACCCATAACTGTAGCAATCCTGTCAGTTACATTCTTGTCTGGGTGAATTGAAACTAGAGCCCCGGTTCTAAGACCATAAATTGTGTGCGATTTGGACATGGAAATTGCGAATGTAATCAATAAGTTATCAGGCCAAGATAAACCATCATGCAAAATTTGAGAGATGGTATCTGCCCAGCCGTGCGGCTCATCGGCATACAGATGATATGCGGCATCGATTAATAGAGTATGAGAGACCTCTTCATTCTCAAGAGCGCTTTCGATGAAAGTGGATAATACAGAGTACCTATCTTCGCTGGTTAAGGATAGCCCTGTAGGATTATGTGCCGGATCGTTTAACCAAGACATGACTTTACTTTGCTTAGAACAAAGGTATGAGAGTTTATTTTTCATAGATATTAAATCAATAAATGATTCTCTGCTATTACCCAGTAAAGGGTANGTAGTGATTCCCAAATCACATCCCGCCAAAAAACCACGATAAGGCCCCCAATGTCTATCTCGGAGAAGAACCTCATCTCCTCTATCAGCAAAATTTGCTGCGGCTAGATATAACGCACCAGAACCGCCAGGAGATGCTGTTGAAGTAACATTCAAACCGATCTCTTCCAACTCTTCTCTAAAATCACCCAAGGCTAATGTCTTGGTTAAATCAAGAAATTGAGGCAGACCTTTGAGAGGTGCGTAGGCTGAAATTTCAATTGCAGGAGATTGTCTAACAACTCTATCTACAACNTTATTGATTGCTAATTCTCCATCATCNTCCAGAAGAGCACCGATTGTTCCATTAACGGCATCATGACCTTCTGCAATTGCATTTTGGTACCTAGCCCACCAAGAAAAAATGGTATCATTACCAACTTTGGTACGGGAAAAAGCATTGAGAAAACCCTCGCCTGCCTCTTCGCTCATGGATTGCCCAAAAGGCTCTTACTCTTTGAGTTGCCTCTATTATGAAAGTATTATTTTATCCATTTTTATTCAAATCATCCGTTTCATTCATCAATGAGTTATGTTTGGGAGGTTTATCGCCAACGTAGCACAGCTGGTAGTGCTTCGGATTTGTAATCCGACGGTCGGGGGTTCGAGTCCCTCCGTTGGCTCCATAAAAGCAGTTAACTGTGCAATGTAAGAGTTTTTTATGCGACCATTCCATCTCGCGTTTCCAGTAATTGATTTGGTTAAAACTGAAGAATTCTATGTTAACATAATGAACTGTAGCATAGGTCGTAGAACTCCTGAGTCAATCAATTTTAATTTCTATGGCCACCAAATTGTTGCGCACTTGGTTGAAAAAATGCCTAAAAATTACAGGTCGGGTAAAGTCGATGGCAAAAAAGTACCACCATTTCATTTTGGTATGGTTTTAGAATGGAATAAATGGCATCAATTAAGAGATTCACTCGTATCAAANAGTATTGANTTTCGAATAAAGCCGCATATAAGATATCCCGGCAAGGTCGGTGAACAAGCAACTATGTTCATCGATGACCCTTCAGGAAATTCCATCGAATTCAAATCATTTCGAGATGATGAAAAATTATTCGCAACCGGAATCGGCTTTGAAAATGAAATTGGCGGTGGAAAAATAACTAAGAAATAATCAAGGTGCAAGTACATGTCGGGTGTTCATGGTGGCAAAACGCCTAGATGGGAAAGCTTGTTCATTAGAGGTTGAAAATGATCTGAAAAAGCGAATAGAGATTTGTCAAAAAAATGGCATTACTCCACACATTGCTGTAATTATTGTCGGAGACGATCCTGCCAGTCATGTTTATGTGGGTGCTAAAATACGTGCTTGTGAGAGATTGAGTCTGAAAAGTACGCACATTGAACTTCCAGAAAGCACACAAGAAAAAGAATTAATNGAGATTGTCAAGAATTTGAATAATGACAGTAGCGTGCATGGAATTTTGATTCAATCACCGCTACCTAAGCATATGAATGAAGAAGGTTTANCAGATTTGATCCATCCTNAAAAGGACGTCGACGGTTTTCATCCTACTAACCTTGGCCGATTGGTTCAGGGTAGAAGCGACGGAATGTTACCTTGCACCCCCAGTGGAGTGATGAGATTACTCGAGTGGGCAGGAATTGAGACTCATGGTAAGAAGGCGGTTGTAATTGGNCGTTCAAGAAACGTTGGGATGCCTCAAGCATTGTTNCTATCGGCTAGAGGTGTTGACTCAACTGTAACAGTTGCTCATTCAAGAACCGAAGACATTGCAAGTATCTGTAAACAATCTGACATTATAGTCGCCGCAGTGGGTAGCCCTGAAATGGTTAAAGCAAACTGGGTAAAAGAAGGTGCTGTAATTGTTGATGTCGGAGTTAACCGCGTTGAGGATTCATCGAGAGAGCGCGGTTGGAGATTGTCAGGAGATGTTTCACCTGATGCTGGAGAAGTTGCATCTTGGTTATCACCTGTGCCTGGTGGAGTTGGTCCAATGACAGTTGCCATGTTGATGGAAAATACAGTAAGGGCTGCGGAAAAAAGAATGATTCAATGACAACAACCCTCAAATNATAGCAATNATAGTGTGGTCACATGGAAACTAGAGCCCCTAAATTGGCGATTGCGGGGCGCATAGTTGGATCTTTACTTCTGTTGGTATGTATTTTATCTTGGATACTTGTTGATGATGAAATATTATCTAGAGAAAAAAGAAATATAATCATTTATTGTTTACTCGGAATTTCCTTGATTTCATTTGTTGCAAGCTTTATCGCTTCTAGAGATAGAGTCATTCCAGAATTAGGTAGTAAGCCATCTGTAGAAGAACAATTTGCTACACTAGAATCAACGCCTACAGCATTCAAGTCCTCTTATACAACTACCGATCAATTTGGATTTGAAACTATTAATTCGCAAACCAGAAATATTATTGCGAGTATTGTTGGAACTCAAAATGAGCCTGATAAAATTGAAGTTCAATCAGCATTCAATTCATTGTCGCAAGGAGAAATTGGGGAATATTCTGCTGCCCAAGCCTCGGCTAATCCTGCACCTCACAGAAATGCCACCCAAGTTTTTGATACAGTTATTTTAAGTGACAAAAGTAATGAAACTGCAAAAAGAACAAAAATCGAAAACATACCACTACCCAATCAACAAAATTTCTCGACACCAGACCTTTCTTGGATGGAGGAGGATAAACAGTTTGTTTCCGATTTGTCGGTTAAAGAAATCCCTATCCCCGAAACATTTGAGAAAATATCTAAC
>PBWC01000083.1 GCA_002729095.1 Methanobacteriota archaeon | reverse complement strand
TGGTTGCATTTTCAATTTCAAGCAGCGACATGATCTTCATCCTCAATAAGATGGCAAGCTACCTGATGACCTTCTTTTAGATTTCGCCATGAAGGTGATGTTTTACGACAGGTCTCATTTGCTGAAGGGCAGCGTAGTTGATAGATGCAGCCAGGTGGAGGGTTACGTGGATCATGTGTGATTCCTTCAACTAATTTGAGTGGCTTTCGCTCTTTCAGAGATGGAATTGAATCAATTAAGACTTTAGAGTAGGGGTGGCGAGGGTTACTGAAAAATTCTTTGATGGGAGATATTTCAACAATATTACCTGCATACATTACAGCTATTCGGTCAACCATTTGGGCCATAAGGCCCATATCATGACCAATCATGATCATAGAAACCCCCATCTCAAGCTGCACATTTTTCAATGTTTGTGCAACGATACGCTGCACAACAACATCTAGGGCACTGGTAGATTCATCAGCAATTACAAGACTAGGATTTAGTGCGATTCCAATTGCTATACACACTCGTTGTTTCATGCCGCCAGATAGTTCATGTGGAAACATNTTAACCACCCTAAGTGGCAATCCAACTTTACGGAGCAGTCCATCAATTCTGTGATTTAAATCAGCACTATTAATTGATTTTTCGTGGGTTANTATCAAATCTTTTATTTGGGCACCAATATTCATTGTTGGATTCAATGAATTCATTGCCCCTTGAGGAATTAAAGACAATTTAGTTGCTCTAATTTTTCTAAATTCTTCNTCGTTTANTTGACTTACAGTTATGCCNTCNACATCAATTTTACCANCAACTATTTTACCAGGATGNTGGACNAGTCTTAGTATNCCATATGCNGCAGTTGATTTNCCACANCCTGATTCTCCNACTACNCCCANNCANTCTCCTTTGTANACATCAAAGCTGACNCCATCTACTGCTTTGACATCTCCAGTNGGAGTATCATAATAAACNTTNAGATCTTTAACTTGGAGNGTTTTTTCAGTAGNTTTANCCATAATTAAGANGCTTTTCGGAGGCGAGGATTTGAAACTTCGTCAAGNCCGACATTNATCATNANTAGACCCATAAATATCAGAATCAAAGTCANTGTNGGAAGTCCCCACCACCACCACATGTCTCTAAGAATAGCAGCNGCTTCTAGGGAGAAGAAAATAGTCACACCTANTGTAGGCATTCTTGTTGGGCCAAGTCCTAAAACCTCCAAACCAATGGCTGTCAAAATAGCCCCAGATGTGTTTCCTATAAAACTTGCTGCAAGGTAGGGAATGAGATTAGGTAACATTTCTTTGAACATAATATCTCGTTCAGGTGCCCCTGATAACTTTGCCATTTTAACATAACCGCTTTCACGCATGGTTAACACTTGCGCCCTAATATACCTAGTTGGGCCCGGCCATGTGAAAAGTGCAATCATTGCCGCCATCGTATTCACTTCAACTCTAAATAATGATTGAACAACAATTAGGACGGCTAAAGCAGGTATTGTAGTAGTTGTATCGGCCATCAAACGAACAAAATCATCCCACAGTCCTCCGTAAAAGCCCGCGGTGAATCCAAGAATTATCCCGATCAACATCCCAATGCCGGCAGCTATGAAACCAATNCTCATTGTAGCTGGGGTTCCTACCAACATAACGGCAAGCATATCTCTGCCAGAGTTTGTAGTACCCAAAGGATGTTCAATTACTCCCTCCTGTTTCCTCATGTTTTCAAAACCATATGGAGGGAGATTGAGAGGCGCACTTCGTGTTGCAGCCATCTCTGTATCCCAGTANATGTTCCCAATTAACGTGGATAATAACAACGAACCAATGACCAAAAGCCCACAGATCAAAGGAGTATTAAGCCAAGGATTATTAATACTTTTTCTATTAAGCATTTTNTCAGTTTTTCTGGAATGTTATTCGAGGATCTATAAGAGGATAGATTAAATCCAGTATTAGAACTGAAGTAGCAGTGATGAGAATTAAAATGAAGGANGTTCCNTGAATAACAGTNTAATCNACATCTTTTATAGCATTNACAATTACACTACCCATCCCTCTNTAAGCNAAAGCTGCTTCTACAAGNATTTGNCCNGCTACAATAGTTCCAATTGTGAAAGCTAAAGCAGTTATCTGAGGGAGAATCGCNTTTCTCACTTGATATCGATAAAGNAGATAGAATGGCTTCAAACCCTTAGCTTGNCCAAACGTCATGTAATCTTCTCCTTCAACTGTAACCATCATACCTCTCATCCCAATTGTCCAAAACCCAAAAGTGACGAGTACTACAGAAAGAGCTGGAAGAGTACCGTAGTGAATTACGCTGCTAAAAAATTCAAAAGTCCAAGCTGGTTCCAAACCGCGCTCATATGAGCCAGTGAATGGAAATATGTCAAAGTTAAATGCAAATACATAGATTAGAATAAGGGCGCACAATATGCCTGGTATCGACGTGAAAATCATTGATGCTGAAATTGCAATTTTGGCATATATTGGTGTTTTTTTCCAAGATAACAAAGCACCAAATAGATTTCCAATAAAGAAATATAATACTAATGAAATTGACATTAATCCGATTGACCAAGGAAGTGCTCGCCCAACAATTTCTTTAACTGGAGTTGGAAACATAGCAAGTGAAACTCCCAAGTCCAATGAGACGAGTCCCCCTAAGTAACGCCCATATTGAACATAAAGTGGATCATTGAGACCAAATCTTTCTTTAAACCCTTCAACAATTTTTTCTGAATTTTCGACATATCCTGCACTTTCACTCATTCTGGAAATCATTGACTGGATTGGATCTCCTGGAGCTAATCTTGGAATGATGAAAATGACGCTGGATGCTAGCCATACTGTCATTAAAAAAATTCCAAACCTTCTTAAGGCATATTGAAGTGTAAGGCCACCCATAGATTCAGACCCAGAGTAAAAAGCCAGGTCTACAGACCTGGCTGAAGTTTGTAATTAGTTAGCAGGCTTCAGATTATGAATAATCTGATGCGTACTTTGCCACCATGTGGCGGGATGATTATAATTGTTCTCGGCAGTTGGCCACCCAGTCCAATATGTGGTATCAAAAGGAATGAGTTTGCGAGCTTGCGTAATTGGTATGAACGGCAGTTCCTCATACCACAGGCGATAAGCATCTACTACCATATCAACCATTCCGGGTGCATTTAAAGGCATTGCTCCCATCTTGTCTACTATTTCAGTAAACTTTTTGCTGTTTGATGTATCCCACCTTACGTAATTATTTCCACCTGGAGAGGTAGTTCCGACTGGCTTTAGATATTTAGCAGTAAATCGATTCAATGAAGCGTACGGCTCATTAATTGATCCGCAAGAATGCCAATCCATTGAACCCATAAAGTTACCGGTATATCTGTCGTTATCCCAAGTTGCGCCTGCAATTGGACGATGCTCTGCCTTTATGCCAGCATCTAAAAACTGCTCTACTACAACATCGGCGATCCGACGTTTTTCAATAAAGCCCTCGTGAGTTTTGATGACAAATTCTAATGTCTTTCCACCTTTCTGATAGAAGCCATCAGATCCTTTTTTCCAGCCTTTGGATTCAATTATCTTTTGTGCTATGTGGGGACTTGCATTTAGGCGCATTCCCATACCAGCTGCTACAACTGCATCAATGTATGGAAACAATCCGCCATAATGCACAAATAGGGTCATTGATGGAATGGTTGTCCCTTCATATGCAACGCGAACAATTTCCTCCCGATCAATGATATAATTTAATGCCCAGCGCATTGCAGGATCATCCCAAGGCTCTGCCTGAGTATTAATTGAAAGCTGACGAGCACAAGGATCTAACCAACTGTAGGGTAAGTCACTAAACCAAGCTTGCATGTTCTCATTCCGTGCTTGCATTGCCTCAAAAGCACCCAGAGTAACATCCATAACACTGTCTAATTCACCCTTTGCAGCAAGCATTGAACGATTCTCTTCAGTTGCAGTTACCGCCCATATTAATCGTTCTGGAGCTGGGAGAGGTAAACCCTGACTCACACCCCACCAGTTATCATTTCGGTCATAAATGAACTCTGTTTCCGATGCACTCTTGAGAGTGTACGCACCCGAACCTAGAGGCCATCCTTTTTCCTTGTCGTAAAACTTGAAGGTGAACGGGTCTTGCCCTTTCCAAACGTGTTCTGGAATGATGATGACTCCACCATAAATTTTTACAGAGAAGTAATCTAGTTGGAAACGCGCATTGGGCTCTGTGAGATTAAATACTACAGTGTGCTTGTCTTGCTTTTCCACAGACTTTACCCATTGTTGCATCGAGGCAGCATCGCGCAAAGATTGCGTACTATCATCAAGTAACATTTGGATTGTGTAAACTACATCATCTGCATCTAGATCTTCTCCATCAGACCATTTGATGCCTTTCCTTAGTTTCAATGTCCAAACATCAAGTGAACTGTTTGAAGTAAAACTTTCACCCATCCAAGGGTCAATTTCACCAGTTTCATAATTGAGTATGAATAATGGTTCAAAGACCGCTTGGTGAATCCCATTACTTCTAGTTGTCCCTGGGACTAAATTATTGAAATTGTACGGCTGTGCTACCTTACCACCGTCAATGTCAAAAATTACTGTTTTATTCCTGGCTTTACTATGACCACCAGCTTGCACCCCACTAACTGCAATTGCAGCTACACTCAATGCAACTAATGCTAGTTTTTTAAACATATCGACCTCACATAGGAAGTTGAAATTGGTTCGTTGTTAAAGATGATCAAAGAGTTTACTTCATAGGCATCCTTTTTAATGGGTTTAGGAGGATTGTGTGATTTTGAAAGTCTTAATCTCAAATGGTTTAAGGGTCAACTTCAATTCTCCTCCAACAGTTTCACCGGAGTCGATCCACTCCATCAAATCTGTGGATTTAAGCTTTTGATTGGAATCAGTCAAGCGAATGGTTGCCTCACTGTTCCTGCCCTTTCTCTCAACGATACGAAGGATAAGGCAATTTTCTTTTTCTGCTTTTTTAAGCACCTCTAGTCCTACATCTTCACCTTCCACAATTACAGGAGGTTGAATATGTGAAATCGGTATGCCTTGCATGGACAAAGGAGCTTGATTGAACTGTTGGGCCTGCTCAATAACATCGGATTGTTGGAAGGGACTGTTGTGTGGATAGAGCACATAACAGAACTGATGGTTTCCTAAATCTGCATCAGGATCAGGGTACGTTGGAGCCCGAAGGAGATGAAGATCCAGAATGTTTTCATGAAGCTTGTGTCCGTACTTACAGTCGTTTAGTAGGGCTACTCCCCTCTGGTGGTCTGACAAATCAACATATTTCTGGGCAGCTACTTCAAAACGTGCCATGTCCCATGTTGTATTTCGATGGGTGGGGCGCTGAACATGACCGTATTGGATATCACAGGTCGCTGAGTCCGCCTGCACATTGACAGGAAATGCAGTCCTGAGCATTCGATGGCATTCCTGCCAGTCAACTTTTGTGTTAAATTCCAACCCCTTGGAGTTGGTCTGTAAAGTGATTCTCTGGTCAATCTTTGAATTGCCAATTTTTAATTGGAAGAGCAGAGATTGGCTAACTGGACCGGCTCCAAGAGATTGCCAAGTTTGACTTTGAGCAGTTTCGACAGCCATATCCTCATAAGAAATGTCGATCTCCCAAGCATCCCAGTTGTGGGGTCGGTCCTCATACAAAGTTAGTATATTGCCAACCTCTCCATCTGCCAAAATGGATTCCCCCGTTTCTAAGTCTAGTGCAGCAACCAGTTGTGCGTGTTGATTGAACTCGTAACGTACTAACTGGTTTTCAAGAATTAACGAATCAGCTTTCTTGGCTTGTAGGGTTGCATTACTTGATCGGAGGGTCTTAATCTCCTGAGGTTCAAGCCTTACCAGGGCTGAAAGCTTGCCATCTGTATCTTGCTGAACAGGATGGTCATTACCATGCTCATCCTGGAGTCCTCCTTTCCAATCCTCAGGTAATTCAATCTGACGTTCATAGGCCACATTCAGTGTGTTGATAAGGGTGATTGCGTCCTTGTCTTGATCGAATAGCTGTTCCGTAGATTCACTTCTCAAGCGTTCACATATTTCGAGAGCATCTTGATGCTCTCGCTCGGTTACCTCGTAGACCCAATGGATACTTGAACCAGGTAGGATGTCGTGAAACTGATTGATCAGCAGAGTTTTCCAAATCTTGTCCAATTCCTGCTGAGGGTAGTCTTGGAGGGGACCCATTGATAGGAGATATTCCGTAGCTCTGAGACTCTGCTCAAGCATTCTATTGTTCCGCTTGGTTCTTGCTTGTGTTGTGAGAGTGCCACGATGCAATTCTAGATAGAGTTCTCCACTCCAAACAGGGAGTTCTTCTGATTTTTTAGAAATTCGCTGAAAAAACTCATCTGCCCGTCCAAAACGGACCTTAGGCACCCCCTCAAGATTTTTTTGTCGTAGACCACGTTCAATCATTTCGGCAGTCGGGCCACCTCCCCCATCTCCTACTCCGAAGAGGCACATCATTTCGTCAAGTACCCCCTTCTCAACAAAATTTCGCTCCGTTTTTTGTAAATCATATGGTTGAAGCTGGCTGTTATAGGTGTCTTCAGGTGGAAAATGAGTCAGAACTTCTGTTCCATCAATCCCACGCCATCGAAAGGTCGAGTAAGGAAAGCGATTGAATTGGCTCCAGCTCATCTTTTGTGTGAGGAAGTGTTCCAAGCCACACAACTTGAGAATTTGGGGCATGGATGCAGAGTAGCCAAAGACGTCTGGGATCCAACAGTTTTTCACATCTA